>NZ_FPCB01000007.1:230394-312083 GCF_900116815.1 Methylobacterium sp. 174MFSha1.1
GCGGGTGTAGCTCAGGGGTAGAGCACAACCTTGCCAAGGTTGGGGTCGAGGGTTCGAATCCCTTCGCCCGCTCCATTTTGTCCTCTGAATCAAATTCGATGCAGCCTGAGTCGGCCTCGTTCTTCGAGTGAGAAGAACGCATCGTCGACCGAGCGTCATGGGCGATACGTCATCTCAATCGAAATCGCGGTACCCTAATCCGGCTCAGTCGAACACGCTTCACGCCGATCGATCCGGCGCGCCCATCGATACCTCTCGACGTCATCCAGTGGCTCGCTGCAAGCGAGAACCCGGGATGACGATGGAGGATGTCAGTACCGGGACTGCCCCTCGGACATCTCCTCACGCCAGATCCTCCGGCAGCACCAGACCCATCTCCTGCGCCAGCCAGCGGGCGAAGACTCGTAAAGGCGCCCGCCGGCGGGTGGTCGCCGGGTAGACGAGGTAGTGGCCGACATAGGTCACGTCCTGCGCCAGGCCGCGGAGCGGCGCCACGAGGCGGCCGCTGGCGATCTCGCGCTCGGCGAGCAGCGTCGATTCGAGCGCGACCCCGAGCCCGTCGGCGGCGGCCGCGATGGCGAGGAAGCTGCGGTCGAACCGCACCCCGAGGGGGCGGGGGGCCGGCAGGCCGTTGCGGGCGAACCAGAGCGGCCAGCGCACCTGCTTGTTGTCGCTCTGGATCAGCACCTGGTCGAGGAGGTCTTCCGGCCTGCGGATGCGGGCGGCGCGAGCGGGGTCGCAGAGCGGGGTCACCGTCTCGGTGCAGAGCGGCACCGCCACCAGCCCCTCGCCCCGGGGCGGGCCGTAGACGAGGTCGGCGTCGAACTCGTCGCCGACGAAGCGGGCATAGTCCATGCCGGCGGCGAGCCGCACCTCGAAACCCGGATGGGCGGCGAGGAACCGGGCGAGGCGCGGCGTCAACCACTGCGCCGCGAGGCTCGGCGCGCAATGCAGGCGCAGCAGCTGAGGGCCCTGCGCGGCGACGAGGTCGAGGCCGCGATGCAGTTCGTCGAAGGCGCGGCTGACGTGCTCCAGCAGCGCCTCGCCGGCAGCGGTCGGCACGACGCCCTGGCCCTGGCGCTCGAACAGGGTGACGCCGAGCGACGCCTCCATCTTGCGGATGGCATGGCTGACGGCGCTCGCGGTGAGGTTCAGCTCCGCCGCCGCGTCCTTGAACGAGCGGCGGCGCGCCGCCGCCTCGAAGGAGCGCACGGCGGAGAGGGGGACGCGCAGGGACATGACGCTACGATGGGGCGTCGGCGCGCACCTTGGCAACCGCTCCGTTCAGCCGTCGCGGTCGGTCAGCAGGATGCGGAAGCGCGCTCCGGAACGGGTCTCGTCGAGGCTCAGGGTTCCCCCGTTGAGCCGCACCAGCTCGGCCGCGATGGCGAGGCCGAGCCCGGTGCCGCCGGAGCGGCCCGAGCCCTGGAACGCCTCGAACAGGTGGGCCCGGGCCCGCTCTGGCAGGCCGGGGCCGTTGTCGGCGACGAGGATCGTGACGGCGGCACCCGTACGCTCGGCCTCGATCGTGACCAGTGGCGCGCCCTCGCCGGCCCCGGCGAGGCCGATCGCCTGGACGGCGTTGCGCACCAGGTTGACCAGCACCCGCGACAGCTGGTCGGGATCGGCATCGACGCTCAACCCCTCCGGCGTGCGGTCCTCGATGGTGACGGCGGCGCCCGGCGCCAGCCCGGCGAGGTCGAGGGCGTCGCGCAGGATCGGCCGCAGCGGGGTCATCCGGCGCTCGGGCGGGCGCTCGGCGGCGCGGCCATAGGCGAGGGTGCCCTCGCAGTAGCGGATCGCCCGGCCGAGCGTCGCGACGAGGCGGGGAGCCACCCGCTGCACTCCCGGATCGCTGACATGCTCGAGCCGGTCGACCAGGAGTTGCGCGGTGGTGAGCAGGTTGCGCAGCTCGTGGTTGATCTTGCTCACCGAGAGGCCGAGATCGGCCAGCCGCCGCTTCTGGCGCAGCTCGTCCGACAGGATGGTCTCCATCCGGGCGAGGGCCGTCTCGGCGGCGCCGATCTCGTCGCTGCGCCAGGACGGGTTGATCCGCCGCGACAGATCCTCCGGATCCTCCGCGAAGGTCGCGATGTTGCGCGCCAGCCGCCGCACCGGCCGCACGATCGAGAGTTGCAGCACCAGGAAGACGAGGCCGGCGGTGATGCCGGAGATCGCCAGCGAAGCGACGAGGATCCGTCCCGAGAAGGCGACCATCGCCCGGCGCAACGGCGCCGGATCGAGGACCAGCTCGACAAAATCGACGCCGTCCATGCCGTGGCCGACGACCCGGATGGGCAGGGGATCGCTCCGCGTCAGGGTGCGCCAGGCGCCGCGGATGCTGTCCAGCCAGCCGGCCTCGCGCAGGTCGACGGTCTCGCCGACTTCCGGCGGCATCGGCGTGAGGTTGAGGAGGCGCCGCGCGCCGCCGGCCTTGAGGGCGATGGCCTGGGCGCCGACGCCCATCAGCAGGCGCCGGGCGAGGTCGTCCGAGACGCGGCTCTGAGGCGCAGCGTCGAGCACCAGGGCGGCGACCTGGGCGGCGGCGACCCGGTCGGAGAGCCAGGAGCGCCGGTAGCTCGCGACGCTCGGCACGTAGATCAGCACCTCGGCGATGAGGACGAACACCACCGTGAGCAGCAGCAGGCGGCCGGACAGGCCGATCCGCCCGGCGAGACGCCGGATGCCACCCTGGCTCGCCGCGTCATCGGCCCAATGCACGGTCTCGACGTCCCCGCTCGCCCGACTCCCGCACGCACGCAGGCCGGACACTAACACACTTGCTCCGCCCCGATCCCTCGCACGGGGCCGGCGGGGAAGCTATTCCCAAATTGTCGAAGATCAAGTCGCCGGCAAGAGAATTGTGCGCGGTCCTCCTGGTGCTCAGCCGGGACGGCCGCGCCAGCGCCGCCAAGCGACCGGCAGCAGCGCCAGCACGCCGAGGCCGACGAGGGTGGCGATGAGTTGCGGCGTGACGAGGGCCCGCAGCGACAGGGCGGCGTCGCAGGCGATGCCCCCGGCGACCACGCAGGCTTCCTTCGCCGCCTGGTGGGCCGCCACGATGGTCTCCACCCCGGCCCCCGCCGAGGCGTAGATGAAGGCGCCGGGGCTGATGCCGATCAGGGTCGCGAGCGCGAAGGTCCGCAGGCGCACGCCGAAGATCGCCGGCGCGAGGTTGGTCATCCAGAACGGGAAGACCGGCAGGAGGCGCAAGACCATCACGTAGGAGAAGGCGTCGCGGCGAAACCCCTCCGCGAGCCGGCCGAGCCGCGAGCCGGCGCGCCGCAGCAGCACCTCGCCCGCCGCGGTGCGGCCGATCGAGAATACAATGACGGCGCCAGTCGTGGCGGCCGAGATCGACACCAGCGCCCCGGCGACCGGCCCGAACAGGAAGCCGCACAGGGTCGTCATCACCACCGAGACCGGCAGCGACACGATCACCGTGCCGACATAGGCGAGGTAGGCGGTTGCATAGGCGCGCCAGAACCCCTCCGCGACCCAGGCCTTGGCGAAGGCCCGGGAGGCGAGGAGCTGGTCGAGGCTGAACCAGCGGGTGAAGCCGCCGACGAGGAGCCCGATCGACAGGGCCACCAGGGCGACGAGCGGCAGCACCCGCAGCCAGCCGCGCCAGGCCGGCGCCGCCACGGCCTCCGGGCCGGCGGCCGGCGCCGGGTCGGGCGCGGGCTCTCGCGTCAGGGGATCTTGCGGGGGATCTTGCGGCCGGGTCAGCGCGCTCACCCGGGCTTCTGCATGCGCAGGATCTTGAAGAACCCGCCCGGGAAGGTCGGGCGCACGCCGATGAAGGTCACGCCGCGGCTCCTGGCCCAGGCCTCGATCCGGGCGGCCTTGAAGGCCGAGCTCCAGCCGATCTTCTCGCAGAGCGGCGCCACGATCTCCTCGACCTTGGCGACGGTGCCGGCATCCTGGCCGAAATGGTTGGCGAGCACGATCATGCCGCCGGGCCGCACCACCCGCAGGAACTCGTCGAGGGCGCCTTCCGGGTCCGGCACCAGGGTGATGAGGAACTGCGCCACCACCGCGTCGAAGCTCGCGTCGGCATAGCCGAGGCGGCAGACATCCATGACCTGGAGGCCCTTGACGTGGGTGAGGCCGCGCCGCGCCACCTTGCGGTTGGCGCGCTTCAGCATGTCCTCGGACAGGTCGACGCCGTAGACCTCGGCATCCTTCGGATAGTAGCCGAGGGACAGGCCGGTGCCGACGCCGGCCTCCAGGATCCGCTTGCCCCCGACCAGAGCCGCCTCGACCGCGTCCCGCGCCGCCGGCTCGGTGAGCTTGTCGTAGACCACGTCGTAGACCGGCGCCCAGCGCGCATAGGCCTTGCGCATCAAGGCGGTGGTGGGCCCCGCCTCTCGCGGCTCGCTCAGCATGTCCGTATCGTCTCCGAGGATAAGTCGTCGCGCGGGGCGGCAACGCGCGAGGGTGTGATACGATTTCCCGAAGAAAGCTTCGGAAAATCGCATCGGGTGGTTCGTGTCAGGCCGCCGCCAGGCGCTCCGCCTCGACCCGCCGGATGGTGCCGCCCCCCAGCACCCGCGCGCGGGGCCCGTCATCGGCATAGATGACGCAGGCCTGGCCCGGCGACACCCCGTCCTCGGGGGTCGCGAGCGTGATCTCGGCGGAATCCGTGTCCGGGTTCCAGGTGAGCTGGGCGGGGCGCGGCTCGCGGGTCGAGCGCACCCGCACCGCGACGGGCAGGTCGCGCGCGGCCGAGAGCGGCGCGTCGCCGAGCCAGTTCGGGTCGGCCAGCCGGATCACCGAGGTGGCGAGCGCCTCGCGCGGGCCGACCACGACCCGGGCCTCGCCGGGCTCGAGGCGCACGACGTAGAGCGGCTCGCCCGCCGCCACGTTCAGGCCGCGGCGCTGGCCGACCGTGAAGCCGATGATGCCGTCGTGCCGGCCGAGCCGGCGGCCGTCGAGATGGACGATCTCGCCCGGGCGCACCGCATCGGGCCGCAGGCGCGCGATCACGTCCTGGTAGCGGCCCTGCGGCACGAAGCAGATGTCCTGGCTGTCGGGCTTGTCCGCGACCGACAGGCCGAAGGCCTTGGCGAGGGCCCGGGTCTCGTCCTTCGGCCGCTCGCCGAGGGGGAAGCGCAGGAGGTCGAGCTGTTCGCTCGTGGTCGCATACAGGAAGTAGCTCTGGTCCCGCGCCGGATCGAGGGCGCGGTGGAGCGCCCGGCCGCCGCCCGGCAGCGCCCGGCTCGCGACGTAGTGGCCGGTCGCCAGCACGTCGGCGCCGAGGTCCTGGGCGGTGGTGAGCAGGTCGCGGAACTTGATCGAGCGGTTGCACTCGACGCAGGGGATCGGCGTCTCGCCCTGGAGATAGCTGTCGGCGAAGCGGTCGATCACCGCCTCGCGGAACCGGTCCTCGTAATCGAGCACGTAGTGCGGGATGCCGATGGTCTCCGCGGCGCGGCGGGCGTCGTGGATGTCCTGGCCGGCGCAGCAGGCGCCGCGGCGGTGGGTGGCCGCGCCGTGGTCGTAGAGCTGCAGCGTGATCCCGACCACGTCGTAGCCCTCGCGCTTCAGGAGCGCGGCGACGACCGAGGAATCGACGCCCCCGGACATCGCCACCACGACGCGGGTGTCCTCCGGGGCCTTGTGCAGATCGAGCGAGTTCATGACCGTGCGAGAGATGACGCATCGCGGCCCCCGGGATCGATCCCGGCGCCGCACGCGGAGTCTATAGCGATCCGACCGGCATTCTGCCAGGGCGGGGCGACGCGTGGCCCGCAGGGAAGTTCTTGCCGGGGCCCCGGCAGATTTCGACCGGGCGGCACGGCCATGCCGATCGCCTTCGGAAAATCATCTCGCTGGATCAACGGCTTGCATGTCCGTCCGGACTGGCAGGGGGCTTGCTCTGCCGGGATCCAGGAGGTCGGCGATGCAGATCAGCGGAGCGGGTGAGGGGGGACGGGTTGCGGGGCGCGAGCCGGCCCGGCCGGTGAGGGCCGTCGCGCACGAGCCGTTTCGCCTGGGCGAACGGGAGGCCGCACGGACCGTCCGCACGACCCCGCGGGAGGCCGACGCCCCGGCGCGGCCCGGCGCCGAGGCGAAGTCCGCCGACACGCGCAACGAGGCCAAGTCCGCTGAAGCAAAGCAGGCCGGGGCGAGGCAGGCCGACGACGCCTCCGAGGCCCGGTCCCGGCGGGACCGCGCCGACGACGCGGCCGATACCGCCGCGCGCCGCAAGGACGTGGTCGCGAAGGACAAGGCCGCCAAGGACAGAGCCGTCAGGGACAAGGCGACCCGGGACGCGGCAGCCGATGATGGGGTGAGGAAGGACGTCGCCGCGAAGTCTGTCGCCGCGACCGGCGCGACGTCACCGGCGGCGGATCCCGACGCGGCGCAGGCCGAGGCCGTCCGCGCCGCGGCCGGCGAGACCGCGGAGGCCGATGACGGCGACGAGCCGGCGACGGAGGGCGACGCCCCCGATGGAACCCCGACGCTGATCCCGGTGGCACTGGCCGCCCCGGCCCCGACGGCGCCCGCACCCGGCACCGCCGCCGCGCCCGGCGCGGCATCGGCCGATCCGGGCGCCGATGCCGCCGCCATCCAGCCGGCGGCGACGCCCGCCGATCCGCGGATCGCCGCGCTCATGGCCGAGGCCTCGAAGGCGGGCGGCTCCAAGGACGCGGCGCAGGACGGCGGCGCGGCGGCCGCGCCCGACGGCCTGGCCGCCCCCGATCCCTCGGCGCCCGCGCCGCAGGCGAAGGGCGCCGACGCCGCGGCGCCGGCCGCCGCCGAGACCCGCCCGGCGGTCTCGGTCCAGGCTCCCTTGAGTGCGGTCCCGCTGACGATCGGGATGCGGGCGCTCGCCGGCTCGAACCGCTTCGAGATCCGCCTCGATCCCTACGAGCTCGGCCGCATCGACGTCCGCCTCGACATCGACCGCCAGCACGGCGCCGTGAAGGCGCATCTCGTGGTCGAGCGGCCCGAGACCCTGGCGCTGCTCCAGCGCGACGCCGCCAGCCTGCAGCAGGCGCTCTCCCAGGCCGGGCTCGATCCCGGCGAGGCGGGCCTGAGCTTCTCCTTGCGCGACGGCGGCGGCCAGAACCCGCAGCGCGACCAGGCCGGCCGGCCGGCGCCTGAGCACGCGACGCCGGTCGCGGCGGAGGCCGAGGCGCAGGGCCTGCCGCCCCTGCGCAACCTCGGCCAGCGCCTCGGCCTCGACCTTCGAATCTGACGACTCCCCGATGAATCCCGAACCCGCGAGGCCTCGATGACCGCCGGCATCAGCAGCCTGACCAGCCTCTCCACCGCCAGCACCGGAGCCAAGACCGGGAGCGACGCCAGCACGATCGCCGGGAACTTCAACCAGTTCCTGACCTTGCTGACGACGCAGCTGCAGAACCAGAACCCGCTCGATCCCCTCGACACCAACCAGTTCACCCAGCAGCTGGTGCAGTTCGCCTCGGTCGAGCAGCAGCTCAAGACCAACGACCAGCTCGGCAGCCTGATCACGGCCAGCAAGGCGTCGGCGGCCGCGACCGCCTCGGGGCTGATCGGCAAGACCGTGACGGCGGACGGCGCCACGACCTCGCTGGCCGAGGGCGCCGCGACCTGGACGCTCAACCCCGCGCGCGCCGCCGCCAAGGCGGTGATGACCATCACGGACGCCAAGGGCAACGTCGTCGCCACCCAGACCAAGGCCCTGCCCGCCGGCAGCCAGAGCTTCACCTGGGACGGGCGCGCCTCGACCGGGCAGCTCGCCGCGGACGGGAAATACACCCTGAAGGTCCAGGCCCTCGACGCCACCGGATCGAGCGTCGCCGTCGACACCAAGATCTCCGGCGCGATCACCAGCGTCGACGTCACCGGCGCCGAACCGGTCCTGACCATCGGCGACCGCACCGTGGCCCTCAGCAGCGTCGAGGCGATCGGTGGCACCGGCGGCAACTGATTCGGTGGATTGCTGTGGATTACGAATCACATGCGAGGGAAATGATTCAACCAATCTTAAGCGCGGATGCCTAGCGTCGGTCTCGACAGGTCAGTCGAGTGTAGAGCGTATCATGACCGAACCGCATCGCCCGAGGGCGAAGTACGTCATCGGGCCAGACGGAAGTCCGTTAACGATCGCGGACCTTCCGCCGACCGACACGCGCCGATGGGTGATCCGGCGCAAGGCCGAAGTGGTGGCCGCGGTGCGCGGCGGGCTCCTGAGCCTTGAAGAGGCGTGTCAGCGTTACACGCTGACCACCGAGGAATTTCTGAGCTGGCAGTATTCGATCGAGCAGCACGGCCTCGCCGGCCTGCGCACGACGCGGATCCAGCACTATCGGCAGTGAGGAGCGGTGCCTGCGTCTTGTACGCGGCACCCGCAGGCCTGCCCGGGAGAGTATAAGGCGCGGGTTTCTCCTCTCCCCGCGGGCGGGGAGAGGGCCGAACCCTCGTCCAGAGGGTTCGGCAAGCCCGTGCAGCGAACCGCAGGTTCGCCGCGAGGGTGAGGGGGTGTCTCCGGATGAGTCTCTTCCGGCACCACCCCCTCACCCTCGCTCCGGCTTTCGCCTCCGCTTGCCGTGTCTCCTGAACGGAGACACGGCCCTCTCCCCGCGAGAAGTCGGGCTTGCCCGACTTCGTCCCTTGATTGCAGATCCCGGGCAAGCTCGGGATCTGTCGGGGAGAGGGGAAACCCGCGCCAATTCTTTTCCCCGGACAGCGTTTGATCTGCCGTCCCGGTCCACCCCGCTTCCCCTCGAAGCCGCCGGTGTCCCGGGCCTGCGCGCACTCCGTTGCGCGCCGTTAACCAAAGCCTAACCACGACTCGGCAAATTTTGCCCTGGGGCCGCCGTGGCCCCGGTTGGCGGGTGCATGACGTCGTGAAGCCGGTCCTCGATCTGGTGGCGAAGCTCGGGCCCGCGCGGCTCGCCGCGATGGGTGCGGTGACCCTCGCGCTCATCGGTTTCTTCGCCTTCGTCATCCTGCGGGTCTCGCGGCCCGAGATGGGCGTGCTCTACACCGACCTCTCGGTGCAGGATGCCGGCGCGGTCGTGCGCGACCTCGACGCCAAGGGCATCCGCTACGAGACCAAGGGCGATGCCGGCCAGACCGTCATGGCGCCGCGGGCCGAGCTCGCCCGCCTGCGCATGGACCTCGCCGCCAAGGGCCTGCCGAGCGCCGGCGGCGTCGGCTACGAGATCTTCGACAAGGGCGACGCCTTCTCGTCGACGAGCTTCGTCCAGAACGTCAACCACCTGCGGGCGCTCGAAGGCGAGCTCGCCCGCTCGATCCGGGCCATCGGCCGGGTCCAGGCCGCCCGCGTCCACCTCGTCCTGCCCGAGAAGCGGCTGTTTTCCCGCGACCGCGAGGCGCCGAGCGCCGCGATCGTGGTGCGGCTCGCCGGCGACCTCGATCCGGGCCAGGTCCGGGCGGTGCGCCACCTCGTCGCCTCCGCGGTCGAGGGACTGAAGCCCGAGCGGATCTCGATCGTCGACGAGCGCGGGCGGCTGCTCGCCGACGGCGCCCGCGGCGCCGAGGCGCAAGCGGGGATCGGCCTCGACGAGCGCCAGACCGGCCTCGAGCGGCGTCTGCGCAACCAGGTCGAGGAGATCGTCGCCGGCATCGTCGGCCAGGGCAGGGCCCGGGTCCAAGTCTCGGCCGAGCTCGACGCCAACCGGATCGAGAGCCGCTCCGAGACCTTCGACCCCGAGAGCCGGGTGGTGCGCTCGACCCAGACCCGCAGCGAGAATTCGCAGTCGCAGAGCAACGAGACCGGCGTCACCGTCGGCAACGAATTGCCGGGCGCAACCCAGGGCCAGCAGAACCAGGGTCCGCGCGAGGCCTCGAACAAGAACGAGGAGACCACGAACTACGAGATCTCCCGGGTCACCCGCACCGAGGTGAGCGACGGCGGCCGGGTCAAGCGCCTGTCGGTGGCGGTCCTGATCGACGGCACCTACGCGGCCGGCCCGGACGGCAAGCCGGTCTACGCGGCCCGGCCGGCGCCGGAACTGGAGCGCATCACCGCGCTCGTGCGCACCGCGGTCGGCTACGACAAGGCCCGGGGCGACCAGGTCGAGGTGGTGAACCTGCGCTTCGCCGATGCCCCGGCGGTGCCGGACATGCAGGAGCCGGGCCTCCTCGCCTCGCTGCTCCAGCCGACCAAGGAGGACGTGCTGCGGGTGGCCGAGATGTCGGTGCTCTTCCTCCTCGGCCTCGTGGTGATGATGACGGTGGTGCGCCCGCTGGTGCAGAAGGTCGTCGCCTCCGAGGTGCCGATGCTCGCCCCGGTCTCGATCCTCGCCGCCGAGCCCGACCTGGTGATGGCGGTCGAGGGCGGGACCGCGAGCGCGCTCCCCTCCGAGCTCGCCCCGCCCGCGAACGAGGCCCGGCGCCTGGTCGAGTTCGCCAAGATCAACGGCAAGATCCAGGCCGAGACGATCGAGCGCGTCGTCGACATCGTGAAGTCGAACCCGACCGAGACGGTCGAGGTGCTGCGCACCTGGATCAACGACCGCTGACGCACGCGGCCCGCCCCGACCCCTCACGTTTCCGTCCCGCCCGAGAGAACCCGACGCCATGGCCGTGACTTCGATGCCGGCATCCCGCTCCGCGGCTGCGGGCCTGAGCTTCGCCGAGATGCCCGGGACCCAGCGCGCCGCCGCCCTGCTGCTGCTGCTCGGCGAGGCGGACGGCGCCCCGATCTGGCGGATGCTGGAGGAGGACGAGGTCAAGAAGGTCTCGCACGCCATGGTCCAGCTCGGCTCGCTCGAGGCCGAGGCGGTCGAGCACCTGATCGTCGACTTCGTCTCGCGGCTCTCGTCGAGCGGCGGCATCACCTCGAGCTTCGAGCGCACCGAGTCGCTGCTGCTGAAGATCTTCCCGCCCGAGCAGGTCGCGGTGATCATGGCCGAGGTGAAGGGCGCCTCGACCCGCCGGGTCTGGGCCAGCCTGACCCAGATCGACCCCGAGATCCTGGCCTCGTTCCTGCGCAACGAGTACCCGCAGACCGTCGCGGTGATCCTGTCGCGGGTGCGCTCGGACTACGCCGCCAAGGTCCTGACCATCCTGCCGGAGGACTTCGCCATCGACGTCCTCAACCGGATGCTCCGGATGGAGACGGTGCAGAAGGAGGCCCTGCGCCACATCGAGGAGATCCTCCGGGTCGAATTCGTCTCGACCATCGCCCAGACCACCCGGCGCGACGCGCACGAACTGCTCGCCGACGTGTTCAACGCCTTCGACCGGCAGACCGAGATCCGGTTCCTGACCGCCCTCGACCAGGCGAATCGCGGCTCGGCGAAGAAGATCCGCCAGCTGATGTTCACCTTCGACGACCTGATGAAGCTCGACGCCGGCAGCGTCCAGACCCTGATGCGCAGCGTCGACCGCGACGTGCTGGCCCGGGCGCTCAAGGGCGCGTCGGATCCGGTCCGGGCCTACTTCTTCGCCAACATGTCGAGCCGCTCGGCCAAGAACATGCAGAACGACATGGAATCGCTTGGGCCGATCCGCCTCAAGGATGTCGACGAGGCCCAGGCGAAGATGACCGACCTCGCCAAGGAGCTGGCGGAGAAGGGCGAGATCATGATCGCCAAGAACAGCGCCGAGGAAGAGCTGGTCTACTGATGCGCCCCTGCCGGACGATCACGCTCGATGCGAAGGAAAAAGCCTGATGGCGCAGATCCGACGCTTCCTGTTCGACACCGATTTCCGCCAGCCTGCCGGCCAGCCGCCGGCCGAGGAGGCGCCCGCCCCCGAGGCGGAGGCGCTCCGCGCGGCCGAGGCCGCCGCCCGGGAGGCGGCCGCCCGGGCCGAGGCCGAGGCGGCGGCCTATGCACGCGGCCTCCACGAGGGCCGCGCCCAGGCCGAGGCGCAGGTGCAGGCGCGGCTCGCCGACGCCCTCAACCGCGTCGCGGCCGCCGCCGCCGGCATGATCGCCGGCGCGGATGCCCGCGACGCCGAGCGCGAGGCCCAGGCCCTCGATTTCGCGGTGGCGCTCGGGCGCAAGATCGCCGGCGCCGCCCTCGACAGCCAGCCGGTGGCCGCGATCGCCGAGGCCGCGGGCCGCGCGCTCCAGCACCTGCGCGGCGTGCCGCACCTGGCGATCCGGGTGCACGACGCGCTCGTCGAGGAGACCGAGCGGCAGGTCGCCCGGCTCGCCCGCGAGCGCGGCTACGAGGGCCGCCTGATCGTGATGGGCGATCCCGGCATGGCGCCGGGCGACGCCCGCATCGAGTGGGCCGATGGCGGCGTGGTGCGCGAGCGCGCGGCGATCGAGGCCGCCGTGCTCGCCGCCCTTCCCAGCGCCTGACGTCCCGTCCCGGACAACAACGTCTTCCCCACGAGGTACCCGAATGTCCACCGACAACGATCTCGGCCTGCCGCAGCTCAGCGAGGCGGACCTTGCCTTCGACACGACGGTGACCGCGGCGATGCGCGACGCGCCGGTGGCGGCGAAGTCGGCCTCCGATCTCGAGCAGGTCTTCGACGTGCCGGTGATGGTTTCAGCGGTGCTCGGCTCGTCCCGGATGCCGATCGGCGACCTCCTGCGCCTCGGCCCCGGTACGGTGCTGGAACTCGACCGCAAGGTCGGCGAGGCGATCGACATCTTCGTGAACAACCGCCTCGTCGCCCGCGGCGAGGTGGTGCTGGTGGAGGAGCGCCTCGGCGTGACGATGACCGAGATCGTCAAGGTCGACGGCTGATCATTCGCCCCGCCGCCCGTAAAACCGCCTCACGGAGTGCCCGCCATGCGGCTCTTGATCATCGGACGCCTGAACGGCGAACTCGTCACCGCCTCCCGGATCGCGATGAGCCGCGGCGCCGCCGTGACCCAGGCCGACGGGGTCGAGCAGGGCCTCAACGCGCTGCGCGCCAAGGGCGCCGACCTCGTGATGTGCGAGGCGTCGCTGTCGATCCGCACCCTGGTGACGGCGCTCGCCGACGAGCGCATCCGCACCCCGGTGGTGGCCTGCGGCACCGGCACCGACGCCAAGTCGGCGGTGGCGGCGATCCAGGCGGGGGCCAAGGAATATATTCCGTTGCCGCCCGATCCCGAGCTGATCGCGGCGGTGCTGGAGGCGGTGACGGCGGATGCCCGCGCCTTCGTGTGGCGCGACGCCTCGATGGAGCGGGTGGTCAAGCTCGCCGAGCAGGTCGCGCGCTCCGACGCCTCGGTGCTGATCACCGGCGAGAGCGGCACCGGCAAGGAGGTGCTGGCGCGCTACGTCCACACCCGCTCGAACCGGGCCTCGAAGCCGTTCGTCAGCGTGAACTGCGCGGCGATCCCCGACGCGCTGCTCGAATCCGAGCTGTTCGGCCACGAGAAGGGTGCCTTCACCGGGGCGGTGGCCCGGCGCATCGGCCGGTTCGAGGAGGCCAATGGCGGCACGCTGCTCCTCGACGAGATCTCCGAGATGGACGTGCGGCTCCAGGCCAAGCTCCTGCGGGCGCTGCAGGAGCGGGTGATCGACCGGGTCGGCGGCACCCAGCCGGTGAAGGTCGACATCCGGGTGCTCGCCACCTCGAACCGCAACCTCGCCGAGGAGGCGCGCAAGGGCACCTTCCGCGAGGACCTGCTCTACCGCCTCAACGTCGTCCACCTGCGCCTGCCGCCGTTGCGCGACCGCCCGTCGGACATCATGGAGCTCGCCGGGCATTTCGCGCGCAAATACGCCGAGGCCAACGGCATCGCGCCCCGGCCGCTCTCGGCCGAGGCGCGCCGCCTCGTCGCCCAGAGCCCCTGGCCCGGCAACGTGCGCGAACTGGAGAACACCCTGCACCGGGCGGTGCTCCTCGCGAGCGGCCCCGAGATCGACGCCGACGCGATCCGCTCGCCGGACGGCGAGGCGCTGGCGGGCGCCAGCCCCGCCGCCCGCGCGGTGCAGGCCGCCGAGGCGGCGACCCGGGCCTTCGTCGGCCGCTCGCTCGCCGAGGTCGAGCGCGACCTGATCCTCGACACCCTCGACCACTGCCTCGGCAACCGCACCCACGCCGCCAGGATCCTCGGCATCTCGATCCGCACCCTGCGCAACAAGCTCAACGAGTACACCGATGCCGGCATCCCGGTGGCCGAGCCCGGCCACACCCGGGCGCTGGCCGCCTATGGCTGACCGGCGGGCGATTCGGTGCGCGATGACGCAGCGTCCCGTCGAGACGATCGCCGTTTTCGTGCGGAAACCAGCAGCGAACGGCGTCTCGCGCTCATGCAAGCCGCCCCGCGGCCGCGTCTCCGTTCGCCGCACGAGAGACCGGATTGACGTCTCTCGACGGAAATGTAGGAAAATTTTCAGGACTTCACTTCGCTCGCCCAAGCAAAAAACTGCTCATTTTAAATCTGCCTTAGCGGAAACCGCCCAATCTCCGTCCCAGGGTGAGCCTTGGACGGGGCGACGGGACCGATGCGGATGTGGTTCAAGGCCGGGCGTCTGTCGCGCCTGTCGATCAAGGCGCGGATCTTCGCGGGCTTCGGCGTCGTGTTGGCCACCACCGTGGGCGTGGCGATCTCGGGTTACATCCTGGTGCGGGAGATCAACGAGGGCTTCGCCGACTACCAGCAGAACCGGGCGAAGACCGAGCATGTCCGTGCCGTCGACATGGCGATGATGCAGACGCGGTTCGAGCTGAGCCGCTGGCTCCAGCGCTTCGATCCCGCGGCCCTCAAGGTGGCGCGCGACCATCTCGACAAGTCCCTCCGCCTGATAGAAAATCGCGGCGGCGTCCAGCTCGATCCCGACGAGCAGGCCTTGAGCGACGCGATCGCCGCCGCGCTGAAGACGTACGGCGCCGAGTACGCCGTGCTCGCCAAGGTCAAGGACGAGGAGCAGGCGCTCCACGCCCGGGAGATCGACCAGGCCGGCGACCAGATCGCGCAAGCCCTGTCGCAGCGGCGCAACCGCGCCTTCGAGGGCGGCGACCTCGACCAGGCCCGGATGCTGAACGGCACCACCGAAGCGTTCAAGTTCGCCCGCGAGCAGGTGGCGCAGTTCAAGGCGACGGGCGATATCAAGCACGCCGCGGCGGCGAACCAGTTCGCGGCCGAAGCCCAGGCGAAGCTCCAGGGCAACGCCGACCTGACGGCCAAGCTGACGGCCTGGCGCGGCGCCCTCGACCGTGCCTCGGCGCTCGCAGGCGAGTGGGGCAAGCACCTGAAGCTGTCCCGCGCCGCCCGGGACGCCTCGATGAAGGCCTCCGAGACGCTGCTGGCAGGGGTGAACAGCGACGGGCTGGCCCACGAGCAGAGTTTCGCCCGCAGCGTCGAGCAGGGCACCACGGCGTTCCTCGCCAAGGCCGTCGGCATCGTGCTGCTCGGGATCGCGATCTCGCTGCGGCTCGCCGGCTCGATCACCGGACCGCTGCAGCGCCTGTCGGGCGCCATGGCGGCCCTCGGCGGCGGGGCCCGGGCGATCGACATGCCGGATACCGGCCGCGCCGACGAGATCGGCGCGATGGCCCGCACCGTGGCCCTGTTCCGCGACGGGCTCGTCGAATCCGAGCATCGCGATGCGATCCAGCGCCGGGACACCGACGCCAAGATGGAACGGGCGCGCCACCTGGAGACCCTGACCCGGGGCTTCGAGGGCAAGGTCTCGGCGCTGATCGCCACCCTGACCGCGGCCGCGAGCGAGATGGAGGGGGCGGCGCGCCACCTGTCGACCTCGGCCGCCGAGTCGTCGAGCCTGTCGGCGGGCGTCGCGGAGGCGGCGAGCCAGACTTCCGCCAATGTCGGCGGGGTGGCGAGCGCGACGGACGAGCTCTCCGCCAGCATCGAGGAGATCGTGCGCCAGGTCGCCCATTCCTCGACGATCGCCGGCCGCGCCGACGCGGAGGCCGTTCGCACCGAGGCGACGATCCGGGCGCTGGCGGCGGCGGCCCAGCAGATCGGCGACGTGGTCCAGCTCATCACCAGCATCGCCGGCCGCACCAACCTTCTGGCGCTCAACGCCACGATCGAGGCGGCCCGGGCCGGCGAGGCGGGGCGCGGCTTCGCGGTGGTCGCCGCCGAGGTCAAGGACCTCGCCACCCGCACGGCGCGGGCGACCGACGAGATCGCCGGCCAGATCGGCAGCATCCAGTCCCGGACGGCGGAGGCGGTGCGGGCGATCGAGGCGATCGGCGGCACGATCCGCGACATGAACGCCATCGCCACCGGGGTCGCGACCGCGATGGAGCGCCAGAGCGCCGCCACCGGCGAGATCGCCCGCAACGTCCAGCACGCCGCCCACAGCACGCAGGTCGTCTCCGGCCATATCGACGCGGTGCAGCAGGGCGCCGACCGCACCGGCGGCACCGCCGACCAGGTGCTGCGCGCCGCCCAGGACCTGGCGCGCCAGGCCGTGACGCTGGAACGCGAGATCGGCGGGTTCGTGGCGGAGATCAAGGCGGCGTAAGCATCATCCTCGACCTCATCCCGGGTTCTCGCCAAGGCTCGCCACGGGATGACCCGGAGGGTGGATTATCGGTCGAGTGCGCCTGTCCTCCAGGCGGGGTCCTCTCCCGTCTAGTTCGCCTGCAACCGCGGGATCGCGTCGGCGAACCGCGCGATCGGCAGGAAGACGCTGAAGCGCCGCTCCTTGTCCTCGACGTGGATGATCGCCTCCTTCTACTCGGGCTCGCGGCAGGCTCGCCGCTTCAGCAGCACCGCGATGTGGGCCGAGCAGGTGATGATCTCGTGCGGCTCCTCGAGCTCGACGCCGCGGGTATCCCGGATGAGGCGGTTGCCGACCTGGAAATGGAAGTAGTAGCAGGACATTCCGCTCTCTCCTGAGGTGGCTGTCCTGCTTTTTTACGGCCGGTCGTCTCCGGCCGCCTTAACCCGAGTCAAGCGCTCTTCGATTCATCGGCCCGGCCGAGTTTCCCGCTGCGACGGCTATAGGTATCCTGTCCCGGCCTCCGCGGCGAAGCGGTCGGGCGTGCCCTCCCAGACGATGCGGGCATGTTCCAGCACGTAGACCCGGTCGGCATGGGGCAGCGCGAAGGTGACGTTCTGCTCGCCGAGCAGCACCGTGATGGGCGTCGTCTGGCGCAGGCGCTCCAGCGCCTTCGAGAGCTGCTCCAGGATCACCGGGGCGAGGCCGAGCGTCGGCTCGTCGAGGATCAGGAGGCGGGGCTTCATCATCAGGGCGCGGGCGATGGTGAGCATCTGCTGCTCGCCGCCCGAGAGCGTGCGGGCCATCTGGCCGCTGCGGCTCTTCAGGATCGGGAACAGCTCGAACAGCCATTCGAGCTGGCGGGCGCTCTCAGTTTTGGGCAGGTGCTGGCCGCCGAGATCGAGGTTCTCGCGCACGCTCATCTCGCCGAACAGCTCGCGGCTCTCCGGCACCTGGACGATGCCCCCCTTGATGTCCCCCTTGGCGATGCTCGCCGGCGTCCGCTTCGCCAGCGGCTCGCCGGCGAAGCTGATCCGCCCCGAATGCGGCACGAGGCCCGAGATGGCGTTGAACAGCGTCGTCTTGCCGGCGCCGTTGAGGCCGACCACCGAGACGAACTCGCCCTCGTGGACGTGGATCCCGACCTGGCGTAAGGCCTGGGCCTTGCCGTAGAGCACGTCGAGCCCCTCGACCTTCAGCAGCGGCTCGCCGGAAAAATTCGCCTCCGGTCGGGCCGCGGTCTCGATGCTGCCGCCGAGATAGACCCGGCGCACGGTCTCGTTGCGCATCACCTCGGCGGCGGTGCCCTCGGCGACCCGCTCGCCGAGATACATCGCGAAGACCCGGTCGACGAGGGCCGACACGCTCTTCACGTTGTGGTCGACGAGGAGCACCGCCTTGCCCTCGTCGCGGAACCCGCGGATCAGGGCCGAGAAATCCGCGACCTCGCCGGAGGTCAGACCGGCGAAGGGCTCGTCGACCAGCACCACCTTGGGATCGCGGGCGATCGCCTTGGCGAGCTCCATCCGGCGGAGATCCGCGAAGGGCAGGGTGCCGGGGCGCCGGTCCATCACGGCGCCGAGGCCGACCCGCTCGGCGATGGCCCGGGCCCGCTTCTCCACGCTCGCATCGGCGAAGAGGCGGATCAGGCTGTCGGGCAGGAGCGCCAGCTTGATGTTCTCCAGCACCGTCTGCCGGTGCAGCGGCCGGGAATGCTGGAAGACGAGGCCGATGCCGGCCCGCGCCACCCGGTGCGAGGGCCAGCCGGCGATCTCGGTGCCGTCGAGCTTCACGCTGCCGGCATTCGGCCGCTCCAGCCCCATGATGAGCTTCATCACCGTCGACTTGCCCGAGCCGTTCGGCCCGATCAGCCCGACGATCTCGCCGGCCCGCACCGTGAAGCCGATCGACTTGGCGGCGACGAGGCCGCCGTAGCGCTTGGTCAGCCCCTCGACCGCGAGCAGCGGGGTGCCGGTCTCCGGCGCGGGACGTGCGGCGGAGGGCAGGGGGTTCGGGGCGAGGCCGGCCGCATTCATGGACGCAACCCTCATGGACGCAACCCTTGTGACGCGAGGACTTTGGACATCAGGCGTGGCGCCCCTGGCGGGTGAGGATCCCGAGGAGGCCCGCCGGCACGAACAGGATGACGGCGAGGGCCGCGGCCGAGACGACGAAGGTCGATAGCGAGCCGAGCGGGCGCAGCAGCTCGCCGGCGGCGATCAGGAACACGGCGCCGAGCACGCCGCCCACGATGGTGCGCCGGCCGCCGAGCACCGCCCCGATGATGACCTGGACGCCGACCGAGACGTCGACCAGCGTTCCGACCGAGGCGGTGCCCATGTAGAAGACGAACAATGCCCCCGCGAGCCCGGAGAAGACGGCGCTGACGCAGAACGCCGCGAGCTTGTGCTTGGCGACGTTGAAGCCCAGCGCGCCTGCCTCGACCGGGTCCTGCCCGCTCGCCTGCAGGATCAGCCCGACCGGCGAGACCGCGATGGCATAGAGGATGAGCCCGCTCACCCCCATGAAGCCGAGCGCGATCCAGTAATTCGTCGCCGCGTCGATGCTGATGACGTCGGGCACGGTGAGCCCGATCTCGCCGCCGGTGGTGTCGGCGAAGACGACGATCAGGTTCTGCAGGATCAGCACCGCCACGACGGTGGTGAGGCCGAAATACGGCCCTCGCACCCGCAACGCCGGCAGCGCCAGGACGAGGCCGCCGATCACCGCCGCGACCGTGCCGGCGAGCAGGCACAAAGGAATGCCGACGCCGTGGCCGTTGAGGATGCCGGCGGTGTAGGCGCCCAGCCCGATCAGGAAGGTCGGCCCGAAATTGACCTCGCCGGCGAAGCCGAACAGCAGGTCCCAGGCCATCGAGAACACGCCGAAATAGTACGCGACGGTGAGGAGTCCGAGGATGTAGCCCGAGACCCAGAGCGGCAGCACGCTGGCGAGCGCGAGGCCGATCAGGCAGAGCCAGAACAAGGGATTGCGAAGAGTCTTGGCGAGCATGCGGGCCTCTTTTGGGAATCCGGGTGGAGCCGCTGCGTCAGCGGCGCCCGAGCAGGCCCTGCGGGCGGACATACATCACCGCCACCAGCAGCAGCAGCGCGGGGATGGTCCGGTAGGCCGGGGAGACGAGGTAGGCGGTGAGCGTCTCGAGGTAGCCGACGACGTAGGCGGCGATCAGCGAGCCGGAAACGCTGCCGAGGCCCCCCAGCACCACGATCGAGAAGGCGCTGGCGGTGAGCGGGCCGACGCTGTAGCTCGACACGCCGAGGAACTGGCCGAGCAGGACGCCGGCGATGCCCGCGAGCACGCCGTAGATCAGCCAGATCGCGACGTAGATCGTCGACAATTCGAAGCCGAGCAGGGTGACGCCGCGGGGGTTCATCGAGGCGGCGAGCAGCACCTTGCCGGTGCGAGTGCGATTGACCAGGAGCCAGAGCAGCCCGATCACCGCCCAGCAGACGACGGCGGTGAAGACCTGGTTCCACGGCGTGCGCACCCCCGCGATGGTCACCACGCCCTCGACGATCGGCATCACCGTCTTGGCGTTGCTGGTGAACAGGTAGGCGATGAACTCCTGGATCATGATGCCCCAGAGCAGCGTGCCGGTGAGGATGAAGATCTCCTTCTCCTCCGGCGGGATCGCCCGGGACTTGTCGATGGGCCGCACCACGGCGCCGTAGGTGGCGAGCGTCAGCAGCGTGCAGACGACGATGCCGGTCGCCGCGCCCGCATAGGAGCCGAGGCCGAACTCGCTCGACGCCGCCCAGGCCACCACCGCGGCGGTGACCATGAGGGCCCCGTGCGAGAGGTTGAGCACGCCCGAGACGCCAAAGATGAGGGTGAAGCCGGTGGCGCCGAGCGCGTAGAGCGCCGAGATGGCGAAGCCGTCGATGAGGATCTGGATCGCGGTCATGTCGCGTGTCTTGGGGCTCGCGGGGAGGGTGAGGGGGCGAGGCGCGCGCGAGAACTCCCCTCTCCCGTTTGGGAGAGGGGTCGGGGGTGAGGGTGGCTCGGTTTCAGAATAAGACGCCAACTGTCGAGCTGCGCAGCTCGACGGTTCAGGATCATTGCGGAACCCGAGCCACCCTCACCCCTACCCCTCTCCCAAACGGGAGAGGGGATCCCGCGCTGGCTGGAGCACGGTTGGATCGATGAGAGGGATCAGTTCGCCGCCGCCCCCGCCTTGACGAAGCTCGGGAAGCTGATCTTTCCATTGGCCACGTTCTGCGGCCAGATCGCCAGCTGCTTGCCGTCCTGCCACTGCATCATCATGCCCGATACGAGGCCCGGGCCGTATTTGATCGAGTGGGTGAACTCGTCGTCCTTGCCGTAGAACTGGATGCGCCCGAGGGTGCCCTCCCAGTCGGTCTTCTCCAGCGCCTCGACGAGCTTGTCGGGATCGGTCGAGCCGGCCCGCTTCACCGCGTCCGCGATGTAGTAGACCTCGTCGTAGGCGGTGTAGCCGGCATAGCCCGGATAGCTGCCGTACTTGGCCTTGAACGCCTCGGCGAATGGCGCCGTCTTCGGCGTCACGTTGGTGCCCGGCGCGGCGAACATCTCGAACAGCACGCCCTCCGTCGCGCCGTTCGTCTCCTTCCAGAAGGTGGCGTTGGTCGCCTGCGAGGCGATGCCGATCATCGGGATCGGCACCTGCTGGCTGCGCCACTGCACCGTCGGCTGCACGCCGACATGCGAGATGCCGGTGACGATCACGTCGGGCTTGGCGCCCTCGATGCGGCTGAAGATCGGGTTGAAGTCGGTCGTGCTCGGCGAGAACCGGATGTGGTCGAGCACCTTCAGGCCGATCTTCGGCAGGCACTCCTTGTAGCCCTCGTCGAGGGGCTTCGTCCACGCCGCGTCCTCGCTCATGATCACGGCGGTCTTCATCTGGCGGCCCTCGACGAGGATCGCCTTGGCGGCGTCGCAGACGGCCTGCGACTGCGCCTTCGAGGTGAGATAGCCGTGGAAGGAGTACTTGTTGCGGGCGTAGTCCTTGTGGACGTTGAGCGGGATCTCGTTCGAGGCCGCGCCCGGCGTGATGAAGGGCAGCTTCAGCCGGGCCGACCAGGGCTGGAGCGCCAGCACCACCTCGCTGATGTAGCTGGCGATGACCGCGTGGGCCTTGTCCTCGCTCGCCGCGCGCTGGAAGGCGCGGACCGAATCGGCGGCCGAGCTCTTGTTGTCGTAGGTGACGATCTCGATCTTGCGACCGTCCATCCCGCCCTTGGCGTTGATCTCGTCGGCGGCGAGCTGGGCGGCTTGCGGGATCGCGGCCCCGGCGATCGCCTGCGCCTCCGCGATCACCGCGATGCGGATCGGGTCCGCGGCCTGAACCGTCGAGAGCGAGGCATTGGCGGCCAACAGGATGGTCGAACCAAGCAACGCGCGGACGAGCCGCCGCCCGGCGACGGGTGCGCATTCCAGCATGACGTTCCCTCTTCCGGCCGCTGTTTGATTGATGGCGTCGCGGCTCGGGCCGGGAGTGTAGCGGGCGACGGATCGATCACAAGATGCTGATCGGCGCGGGAGCGCGGAGGGGCGGGATTAAACCGCGAGCCATCGCGTGGGTGCATGGCTATGGCGTGAGGAAGGAAGCGGGGCGGCCGCCCGCTTCCTCAAGGATGCCGGGTCACGGCAGCAGGGGCACGTGGCAGCCGTGGCAGGGCGTTACAGTGAGCAAGGAGCGTTAGATCTTGTTGTCGCGGTCAAACCCTCCCTCGTCATCCCGGGGCCGCGAAGCGGAACCCGGGATCCATATCCGCTGACGATGCAGGACTGGGCGAGACGCGTTCCGCCCTCTTCAGGCACGTTGGCGGTGATGGATCCCGGGTTCCGCTTCGCGGCCCCGGGATGACGTGGAGAGTGTCTGGTCCAGGGATGCGATCATCCACCCGTCGCCGGCACCCGCCACGGCGCCGCCTCCGCCGCCCGCGCCTCCCACGCCGCGATGGCCTCGGAATGCTCCAGCGTCAGCGCCACGTCGTCCAGGCCCTCGACGAGGCAGCGCTTCTTGAACGGGTCGATCTCGAACGGGATCGCGGCCCCGTCCGGGCCGGTCACCGCCTGGGCCGGCAGGTCGACCGTGAGGCGGGCGCCCGGTTCGGCCTTCAGGCGTGTCCGCAGGCCCGCCACGACCTCCTCCGGCAGCGTGACGGTCAGGAGCCCGTTCTTGGCCGCGTTCGACGCGAAGATGTCGCCGAAGCTCGGGGCGATCACGCAGCGGATGCCGCCGTCGACGAGGGCGTAGACCGCGCCCTCGCGCGAGGAGCCGCAGCCGAAATTGCGGTCGGCCACCAGGATCCCGGCCCCGGCGTAGGGGGCCGCGTCGAGGGGCACCGCCTCGCTGCGGCGGCGCTCGTCGTGGAACAGGAAGTTGCCGTAGCCGGCGCTGCGCGGCTTCTTGAGGAAGCGGGCCGGCAGGATCTGGTCGGTGTCGATGTTGGCGACGTCGAGGGGGACCGCGACGGCCTGGAGCGTGGTGAAGGGCTGCATGTCAGCGGCTCCCGAGCCGACGGATGTCGGTGAGGCGGCCGGTGACGGCGGCGGCCGCGGCCATGGCCGGGCTCATCAGGTGGGTGCGGGCGTTCGGGCCCTGGCGGCCGGGGAAGTTGCGGTTGGTGGTCGAGGCGCAGCGCTCGCCCGCCGGCACGAGGTCGCCGTTGATGCCGACGCACATCGAGCAGCCCGGCTCGCCCCATTCGAGGCCGGCGTCGCGAAACACCTGATCCAACCCTTCCGCCTCGGCCTGTCGCCGCACCGGGCCGGATCCCGGCACGACGAGGCCCGGGACCGCGGCCTTCTGGCCGCGCAGCACGTCGGCCGCGGCGCGCAGGTCCTCGATGCGGGAATTGGTGCAGGAGCCGATGAACACCCGGTCGATCGCGACCGCTTCGAGCGGGGTGCCGGGGGTGAGGCCCATATAGTCGAGCATCGTCCGCATCTGCCCAGCCTTGGTGGCGTCCGGCTCCGCGCCGGGATCCGGCACCGTCGCGGTGACCGGGAGCGCGGTCTCGGGGCTGGTGCCCCAGGTCACGGCCGGGGCGATGGCGGCAGCATCGAGCGTCACCTCGCGGTCGAACCGGGCGCCCTCGTCGCTCGGGAGTTGCCGCCACGCCGCCACGGCCTCATCGAACAGCGCACCCTTCGGAGCGTAAGCGCGGCCCTCCAGGAACGCGAAGGTGGTGTCGTCCGGCGCGATCATCCCGGCCCGGGCACCGGCCTCGATCGACATGTTGCAGATGGTGAGCCGTCCCTCCATCGACAGGCCGCGGATCGCGCTGCCGGCATATTCGAGCACGTGCCCAACCGCGCCGCCGGCCCCGATCACCGCGATGATCGCCAGGATCACGTCCTTGGCGGTGACGTGGGGACCGAGCTGCCCGTCGATGGCGACCCGCAGGGTCTTGGGCCGGCGCTGCCACAGGGCCTGCGTCGCCAGCACGTGCGCGACCTCCGTCGCGCCGATGCCGAAGCCGAGCGCCCCGAAGGCGCCGTGGGTCGAGGTGTGGGAATCGCCGCAGACGACCGTGAGGCCCGGCAGGGTCAGGCCCTGCTCGGGCGCCAGGACGTGGACGATCCCTTGCGCGCGGTCGTCGAGGCCGAAATGCCGGATGCCGTGGCGGCCGGCATTGTCGGCGAGCGTCGAGACCATGTTGGCGATCTCGGGGTCGGGGATCGGGCCGCCGCGGTCGCGGGACGGAACGTAGTGGTCGGCGACCGCGAAGGTCAGGTCCGGGCGGCGGATCTGGCGCCCGGCATGGTCGAGCATGCCGAAGGCGTGGAACGAGCCCTCGTGCAGCAGGTGCCGGTCGATGGCGAGGAGCGCCTGCCCGTCGGGCCGGGTCGCCATGACGTGGGCGTCCCAGACCTTGTCGAGGAGGGTGCGAGGGGGCGGGGTCATGGGCGTCCTCCGTCTTGTTCTCGAACTCGAAATGACGAACACCACCCCCTTTCCCGGACGACTGAAGCGTCAGCGGAAGGAGATCCGGGATCCAGCATGAAAAGTCGCGAAGCGTCTTCATGTCTGCAACGGTGCAGTATGCAGAGCCGCTTCGCGGCGAGTCCTTGTGCTGGATCCCGGATCTCCTTCCGCTTCGCTGCAGTCGTCCGGGAAAGGGGGGAGGATGTCATAAATGGTGGGTGACAGGAGCTAACACACCCCCATCGCCCCCGCCGCTTGCCCGGCGATGCGGCCCAGCGCCACCGCCGCCAGCAGACCGTTGCCCGACAGGTACCCTCCGGGCCCCGTCCCCGACACGCCGCAGGCCGCGCCACCCGCGGCGAACAGGTTCGGGATCGGCGCACCGGACGGCGTCAGCACCCGCGCATCGTCGTCGACCACGAGACCGCCCTGGGTGTGGAACAGGGCGCCGGTCACCCGCACCGCCCGGTAGGGCGCCGTGAGCGCCGGCACGCCCGCGAAGGAGCGCCCGAACCCGTCCCGGCCGCCGTCGCGCTTCAGGGCCTCGACCTCGGCGAGGGTGGCGGAGAGAGCTTCCTCCGGCAGGTGCAGCCGCGCCGCCAATTCCGCGATCGTCTCCGCCGCGACGATCGCCCCGGCGCTCTCGGCCCGCCGAAAATCCTCGAACTGGCGGGCGATCCCGGCGATGCGCGCGTCGAACAAAGTCACGGCGGTGCCGCCGGGCTGGCGCAGCACCTCCGCCGCCTGCTCGGAATAGCCCTTGCTCTCGTCGGAGAAGCGCCGCCCCTCGGTGTTCACCTGGAACCCGCCCTCGGTGACCGTGGCCCAGGTGATCAGGATGCCGTGCGGATGCGCCACCGAGCCGTGGCCCTGGTGACCCGAGAGGTGGCGGGTGGCCGCGCCGAGCGCCTCGCCCCAGAGCAGCGCGTCGCCCTGGTTGCCCTCGTGGCCGAAATAGAGCGCGCCCGACAGCTCCGGCACGTGCTGCGCCACCAGCGCCTTGTTGCCGCCGTAGCCGTTGCAGGCCAGAACCAGCGCCCGGCAGCCGACGCGCTCACGCGAGCCGTCGGGGCGGGTGAGGCCGATGCCGCGGATCGCGCCGGCCTCGGTGTAGAGCGTGTCGACGGTCGCCCCGCAGAGGACCGGGATGCCGGCCTCCTCGACGGCCCGCGCCAGGCGGTCGACCAGTTCCTCGCCCGACCGGCTCGGCAGGCCGTGCATGCGGTTCGCCGAATGGCCCGGATAGCGGAAATCGGTGATGACTGAGAAGGGCAGGCCGTGGCGGTCGGCGAGCCATTCGAGGGCGGGACCGACCGCCCCGGCGAGGCGCGCGACGAGGGCCGGATCGGGCTCGTTCTTCGCCTTCGCCATGATGTCGGCGGAGAACAGCTCCGGGCTGTCGTCGAGCCCGGCCTCGCTCTGCCAGCGGGTCCCGGGGGCCGGGACCAGCCCGGCCGAGAGGGCGGTCGAGCCGCGGGGCACGGGGTCGCGCTCGACCACCAGCACCTCGGCCCCGGCCTCGACGGCGGCGAGCGCCGCCACCAGCCCGGCGGCCCCGGCGCCGATCACCGCGACCGGAACCTCGATGTCGAAGGAGGCGGCGGGCTCGACCCTCATGCCGACAACTCCCGGACGATCTCGGCGACGTCCGCCGCCCGGCAGACGGGCTTCAGCGCCTCGATCGCCGTCCGGTGCACCGCCGGTGAGAAGGCCGCGCAGCCATCCGACAGGACGGTGACCGAGAAGTCGCGGACATGGGCATCGCGCACCGTCGAGGCGACGCCGCCATTGGTGACGATGCCCGACACGATCAGCCGCTCGATCCCCGCCTTGCGCAGGACCCATTCGAGCCGGGTCATGTAGAAGGCCGAGTAGGCGACCTTCTCGACCGAGAGGTCGGCAGGCTGCAATTCGTCCACCAGGGCGTGGCCCCAGGCGCCGGGCAGGAAGTCGCCCTTCTTGAGGAACGGCCGCAGCTCGCGCAGGTGCGGCGAGATCAGGGGTTCGCCACCCTTGCCCGGCACCAGCGTGAAGTGGGTCGAGACGATGAACCCGCCCCGCGACCGGATCAGCTCGGCGAGGGGCCGCACCGTTGCGGGCACGGCGGCGATCTCCGGCGCGGCCTGGCCCGCCCGGCCGTAGGCGCCGTCCGGGTGCAGGAAGTCGTTCTGGAGGTCGCAGATCAGGAGCGCGGTGCGCTCGATCGGGATCGGAGCGTGGCTCATGCGGGCTCTCCCGTGCGGGTGACCACGACGTTGCCGAGCCGGTCGACCCGGGCCGTCAGGTCGGGATCGACCACGGTGGTGGCGTCCGGTTGCTCGAGGATCGCAGGTCCCGGAATCTCGGCGCCGACCGGCAGCGCGAGGCGGGCATAGATCGTGGCCTCGTGCCAGGCGCCGGAAAACCAGACCGGCCGGCTGCCGAGGCGGGAGGCCTCGAGCGAGGCGTCCGGTCCCGGGGCCAGGGCGGCGAGGTCGAAATGCGGCCGACGGCCGATCGCGGCGGTGCGCAGGTTGACGATCCGGGTGCCGAGGCCCGGCAGCAGCCGGCTGAACGAGGTGCGGTAGGCCGCCTCGAACGCCGCCTGGATCACCGCGACGGTGACGCCGGTGGTGCCGTTCGCGACCGTCACCGGGAGCGCCACCGCCACGGTGTGGGTCTGGCCGACATAGTGCATGTCGAGCTCGAACACCGTATCGATGCGCGAGACCGTGAGGCCGGCGGCCTCGACGACCTGCCGGGCGGCCTCGGCTTCCGCCACCATCCGCCGGTCGAGGGCGGCGGCGTCGAGGCCGGCGAGGGACAGGTTCAGGGTCTGGACCTGGTCGTGCCGGATGTCGGCGATGACGCAGCCCAGCGCCGAGGTGACGCCCGGATAGCGCGGCACGAGAGCCCCGCGCAGGCCCACATCCTTGATCAGCGCCCCGACATGCAGCGCCCCGCCGCCGCCGAACGGCACGGCCGCGAACTTCTGCGGATCGTGGCCGCGCTCGATCGAGACGAGGCGGATCGCGCCGGCCATCTTGCCGTCGGCGACGCGCACGATCGCTTCCGCCGCCGTCATCACGTCGAGGCCGAGCGGTTCAGCGACGTGCTCGGCGATGGCCGCCTTCGCCGCCTCGACGTCGAGGCGCTTCAGCGCCCCGCCGATCGGCCGCTCGGCGTTGATGCGGCCGAGCACGACGTTGGCGTCGGTCAGCGTCGGACGGGTGTTGCCCTGGCCGTAGCAGACCGGGCCCGGCCGCGAGCCGGCGCTCTCCGGTCCGACCTGGAGCAGGCCGCCGGCATCGACATGGGCGATCGACCCGCCGCCGGCCCCGATCGTACTGATCTCGATCATCGGCGTGCGGATGACGAGGCCGAAATCGATCGTCGTCTGGGCCGCGAGCGCCGTCTCGCCCTCGACCACCAGCGACACGTCGAAGGAGGTGCCGCCGAGATCGCCCGTGATCACGTTCGGGAAGCCGGCCTCCTTGGCGATGGCGGCCGCCGCGATCACGCCGGCGGCGGGGCCCGAGAGCGCGGTGCGGACGGGGAGCCGCCGGGCGGTGGCGGTCGACATCACGCCGCCATTCGACTGGACGATGTGGAAGCGCCCCTCGAACCCTTCCGAGTCGAGCGCCCGGTCGAGCTTGCCGAGATAGCTGCCGACGACCGGTTGGAGATAGGCGTTGAGCACGGTGGTCGAGGTGCGCTCGAACTCGCGGATCTCCGGCAGGATGCCCGACGAGCGCTCGACATTGGCGTTGGGCCACACGGCGCTCGCCGCTTCCAGCGCCACCCGCTCGTTCTCCGGGTTGGCGTAGGCGTTGACGAAGCAGATCGCCAGGGCCTCGGCGCCGTTGGCCAGCAGCGCGCGGGCGGCTTCCACCACCTGCTCCGGATCGACGCTCTCGCGGATCGTGCCGTCGGCGAGCGTCCGCTCGTCCACCTCCAGGCGCAGGTCGCGGTCGACCACGGGAACGAAGTCGCCCCACAGGCCCCAGGTGTGGCGCCGGTCGCGCCGGCGCATCTCCAGCACGTCGCGGAATCCACGTGTGGTGATGAGGCCGATCCGGGCGCCCTTGCGCTCCAGGAGCGCGTTGGTGCCGACGGTCGTGCCGTGGACGATCGAGGCGAGGCCGGCGACAGGGCCGAACCCCTTGAGGCCGGCGAGGAAGCCGACCGCCTCGTCGCCGCGGTTCGACGGGACCTTGCCTGTCTGGAAGCGGCCGGCGGCCTCGTCGTAGTAGAAGAGGTCGGTGAAGGTGCCGCCGACATCGACGCCGACGATGGCGCGGGGGGTCATTTCTCGTCTCCCGACACGAATTCGTAGTCGCGGGCGGCGGCCGCCGAGCTCACGTAGCCGAGGCGCAGGTCGCGGTTGAGGGCGTCGCGGTTCCGCTCGGCCGGGTGACCGAAGCCGCCGCCGCCGGGGGTCTCGAGCCGGACCCGCTCGCCGGCCTTGATGCGGACATCCGTCACCTTCGAGACCATCGGTGGGCTCGCCCAGCCCTCCGGCGTCTGCCAGGCGAAGCGGTTGAGCGCCGCCTGCCTGCCGCCCTCGACGCCGAACGGCGCCACCTTGCCGCGCTCGCCGAGGAGGAAGACATCGGCGTCGGTCAGGGTCTCGATCTCGTAGACGGCGCCCAGGCCGCCGCGATGGGCGCCGGCCCCGGCACTGTCGGGGCGCAGAGCCCACTGGGTGAAGACGACCGGGTAGGCGGCCTCCAGGATCTCCACCGGCGGGATCGTCGCGGTCGAGATCGGGTTGTTGGCGTGGCTCAGGCCGTCGGTCTCAGGATTGCCGCCGAGGCCGCCGCCGAAGAACGAGAACATCACCCAGCGCGAGCCGTCCGGCCGGTGGCCGGCGAGCGAGAGCGCGTTGATGGTGCCGAAGGGCGCCGCGGTCGCCCGCTCCGGGTCGGCTTCGGCGAGTGCGCCCAGCACCACGCCGATCAGCCGCAGGATCGTCTCGGTGTAGCCGGCCATGGGCTTCGGGGCGCCGGCGCCGAGCAGGGTCGTCTCCGGCACCGTGAAGGTGATCGGCCGCAGGCAGCCGGCATTGGCCGGGACCTCCGTGAAGACGTGCTTCAGGGCGACGTAGCAGGCGGCCACGGTGGTGGCGTGAGAGATGTTGATCGGCCCCTGCGCGGGAGCTGACGAGCGCGAGAAGTCGAGCGCCATCCGATCGCCGTCGATCGTCAGGTCGAGGGCGATGGTCAGCGGCTCGTCGGTGATGCCGTCATTGTCGAGCACGTCCGAGAAGCTGTAGCGGCCGTCCGGGAGCGCCCGGATCGCGGCGCGCATCAGCGCCTCGGCCCGGTCGGAGAAGGCCGCGAAGGCGGCGTCCACGATGCGGTCGCCGTACTCGTCGAGGAGCGCGGTGAAGCGGCGTTCGCCGAGGTCGAGGGCGTTGAGCTGGCCGTTGAGGTCGCCCCAGTTCGAGGTCGGCACGCGGGTGTTGGCGGCCAGGATGTCGACGATGTCCTGGTTCAGGCGTCCGGCGGAGAAGAGCTTCACCGGCGGAAAGCGCACGCCCTCCTGGAAGCTCTCGGTGGCCTTCGGGTTGTAGCCCCCCGGCACGTTGCCGCCGATGTCGAGCCAGTGGCCGACCGAGGCGAGCCAGCAGAACAGCTGTCCGTCCCGGAAGACCGGGCGGACCAGCCGGAAATCGTTGAGGTGGGTGCCGCCGCTATAGGGATCGTTGAACAGGAACGTGTCGCCGGGCTCGAGTCCCCCTTCGCGCTCGACCTTGGCGATCACCGCCTTCACCGCGAAGGCCATGGCGCCGACGAAGATCGGCAGGCCCTTGGTGCCCTGGACCAGGGTGTCGCCGGTGGTGGCGTGGTAGAGGCCGTGGCAGGCGTCGCGGGCCTCGGCGATGATCGGGTTGAAGGCCGAGCGGTAGAGCGTCGCGTCCATCTCGTCGGCGATCTGCTCCAGGCGGCCCTTCAGCACCGCCAGGGTGACGGGATCGATCGCGGTCATTGGGCGGAGCCTTCCATAGCGCCCGCAGGGGCGCGTTCTGCCCCTTCATAGGCGCGGCCGCGGGCCAGCATCTCGGGAGTGCCGATCAGGGCGTTGAGCTCGCCGAAATCGAACATCCGCTCGGAGAAGGGGGCGTTGGTGCCGGCCTTGGCGAGCGAGCCGTAATAGTCCTTCGCGGTACGGGCGAGCGCCCGGACGATGCCGCCGGGGAAGATCACCAGGCGGAAGCCCAGAGCGCCGAGATCGGCGGCCGCGGCGAGCGGGGTGTCGCCGCCCTCGACCATGTTGGCGACGAGCGGGCGCTGCGTACCGAGCGCCTTCGTCACCGCGGCGAGCTGGCTCTCCGAGCGCGGCGCCTCGACGAACAGCACGTCGGCGCCGGCCTCGGCGTAGGCCCGGGCCCGCTCGATCGCCCGCTCGAAGCCTTCGACGGCGACCGCGTCGGTGCGGGCGACGATCAGCGTCTCGGCGCTCACCCGCGCATCGAGCGCGGCGCGGATCTTGCCGACCATGTCGCCTTGGCCGATCAGCGTCTTGTCCTGGAGGTGGCCGCAGCGCTTCGGGTAGCTCTGGTCCTCGAGCTGGATCGCGCTGGCGCCGGCGCGCTCGAACAGCCGCACGGTGCGCTCGACGTTGAGCGCGTTGCCGTAGCCGTTGTCTGCATCGACCACGAGGGGCGTCGCCACCCGGTCGCGCACCAGCGCCACGGTCTCGGCGACCTCGCTCATCGAGACGAGGCCGATATCCGGCCGGCCCAGCCGCGTATAGGCGATCGCCGCGCCGGAGAGGTACAGGGCCTCGAAGCCCGCATCCGTGGCGATCGAGGCCGTGAGGGCGTCGTAGACGCCCGGAGCGACGAGGACGCGGTCCTCGGCGAGACGGGACTTCAGGGACATGACGATCAGTCTTCCTGGTGCGATTGCTATCTGTCAGGCTTTCTCTGCGAGGCGAGAGACCTGGTCGATGAAGGATCTCCGCGTCATCCCGGGGCTCGCCGCAGGCGAGAGCACGGGATCCAGAACCGCTGAGCTTGCAGAAAAGAGCGAGATGCTTTCCGCTAAATCTTGAAACACTTGTGTTTCTGGATTCCGGGCTCCGCTGCGCGGCCCCGGAATGACCCTGAGAGTGTGTCGTCGGTCATGGTCAACTGGAGGGATTGCAGGAGCTACGCCACCAACCCCAGCAGCTCCCCAATCCCCTCCGCCTTCTCGATCCCCGCCACCGCCGCGACGATCCTCTCGCTCCGCTCCGCCCCCCAGACCGGCCCCGCCAGCGCGCGAAACTTCTCCCGCACGTCGTCGGCCGAGTACGGGTCCTCGGTGTCGCCGCGGTTGGTGAGCGCCTGGGCCGAGAGCTTGCGGCCGTCGGCGAGCGTCAGCGTGACCTTGGCGGGCCTCAAGGCCGGCAGCTGCGCGGTCATGGCGGGGTCCTCCTGCACCATCACCCGGCGGGCGAGGGACAGGATGCGCCGGTCGGCCCGCGCCTCGTCGCGAAACGCGTCGGTGTTCGCCTCGCCCCGCACCAAAGCCGCCGCGAGGGCGAAGGGCAGGGAGAACTTCGCCGCCAGCATCGTCTCGGGCGCCGGATGGTCGAGCTGCGCCGCCCAGACGTAAGTCGCGACCTCGACCGAGCGCACCGAATCCGGGTCGAGCGGGCCGGCCTCACGGCGGATCTGCGCCAGGGCATCGAGGGCGCCGTGGGTGTAGCGGCAGGCGGCGTGGCGCTTGAAGTAGTTGCGGGCGATCTCCCAGCGGGTGCCCAACTCCTCCACCATCGCCTCGGGCAAGAAATCGTCGGCCAGGATGCCGCCATAGACCACGCCGATCCCGTCGCGCTCCGGCAGGAAGCCGCTCGCGGCGAGGTCCCAGGCGGTCAGCCCGAGCTGGTTGGAGAGGCCGGCATAGGTGTTGCGGACGGTGGCCCCCTCCAGCATCGTGCGCCGGCTGGTGCTCAGGCCGAAGGACGAGGCGAGCCCGATCGCCCGGCCGATCATCCCGGCGTCGGCGCCATGGAGCCTGGCGACCGCGAGTGCCGCTCCCACCGTGCCCCAGGTGCCGTGCGGGTGCATCGTCACCCGCAGTTTCGAGGCGATGCCGATCCGCGCGCCGATCTCGTAGCCGAGGACGAGCGCCGCGATCAGCTCGGCGCCGGACGCCCCCGTCTCCTGCGCGGTAGCCAGAACGGCGGGGACGACGTGGATCGCCGGATGGCCGCGGGCGTATTGGTTGCCCTCGTCGAGCTCCAGCGTCGTGCCGGCCGCGCCGTTGACGAGGGCGGCGTCGCGGGGATCGAGCGACAGGCCGCTGCCGATCGCCGGCGCGTCGCCCCGGCGGCGGGCGGCGAGCCGTTCCGCCAAGGCGCGGCATTCCGGCTCGCGCATGCCGGCGGCGATGACGCCGAGGGAATCGAGCAGGACCAGGCGGGCGCGGTCGATGGCCGCCTCGGGGATGTCCGAGAACGACAGGTCCGCCGCGAAGGCGGTCCAGCGGTCGAGCCAGGCGGGAATGGGCTCGGCGAGGAGCGTGGTCGCCGGGACGATGCCGGGGGTGACGATGCCCATCGCTTACAGCCCCAGATAGGCCCGGCGCAGGGCCGGGTCGGCGGCGAGCGTCGCGGCGTCGCCGGACAGGGCGACGGTGCCGTTCTCGAGGATGTAGGCGCGGGTCGCGAGATCGAGCGACTGCACCACGTTCTGCTCCACCAGCATGATCGGCAGTCCTTCGCTGTTGAGGGTGCGCACGAGGGCGAACATCTCCTCGACGAGGAGCGGCGAGAGCCCGAGCGAGGGCTCGTCGAGGATGAGCAGGCGCGGCTCGGCCATCAGGCCGCGGCCGATGGCGAGCATCTGCTGCTCGCCGCCGGACAAAGTGCCGGCGGCCTGGGCCGCCCGCTCGCGCAGGCGCGGGAAGGTGGAGAAGACCCGTTCGATGTTCTCGGCTCGCCGCGCCCGCCCGCGGCGGTAGCTGCCGAGCACCAAGTTCTCGCGCACGCTGAGGTTCGGGAAGATCTTGCGGCCTTCCGGCACGTGGATCAGCCCGGCCTCGACGATGGAGGAGGCCGAGGCCGTGGTGATCGGCTTGCCGTCGAAGCGGATTTCCCCGGCCCGCGCCGAGACCACCCCGGACAGGACCTTGTTCAGCGTCGTCTTGCCGACCCCGTTGGCGCCGAGCACCGCGACGATCTCGCCCGGCTGCACCGAGAGGTCGAGGCCGCGCAGCACCTCGGTGGCGCCGTAGCCGGCGCGGAGCCCCGAGACCTTAAGCATCGACCGCCTCCTCAGCCTTCATGCGGGCGGCGGCGCCCTTGCCGAGATAGGCCTCGACCACCTGCGGGTCGGCGCAGACCTGCCGCGGCGGGCCGGATGCGATCATCTTCCCCTGCGCCAGGACGAAGACCTCCTCGCACAGGGTCATCACCGCCTGCATGATGTGCTCGATCATCAGGATGGTGACGCCGCCGTCGCGGATGGAGCGCACCACCGGCAGGATGTCGCGGATCTCGGAGGGGTTGAGGCCAGCTAGCACCTCGTCGAGGAGGAGGAGCCGCGGCTCGGTGGCGAGCGCGCGGGCCACCTCCAGGCGCTTGCGCCCGGCGACCGTGAGGTCGGCGGCCGGCTTGTCGAGCTGGTCGCCGAGACCGACCCTCGTCCCGACCTCGCGGGCCTTCCCCACTGCGTCCGCCCGGCGCGGGTGGCGCAGATAGGCGCCGACCGCGATGTTCTCGGCGACCGTCAGGCCCGCGAAGGGCTGGACGATCTGGAAGGTGCGGGCGATGCCGCGACGGGCCCGCAGGTGCGGCGCCTCCGCGGTCACGTCCTGCCCCTCGAACAGCACCCGGCCCTCGCTGGGGGCGAGGAAGCCCGAGATCATCCCGAACAGGGTGGTCTTGCCGGCGCCGTTCGGGCCGATCAGCCCGGTGATCGAGCCCGCCGGCACGGTGAGTGAGGCGCGATCGACCGCGACGAGGCCCTGGAAGCGCTTGGTGAGGGAATCGACGGCGAGCATCGGATCAGGCTCCCACCGTGGCGGCTTGGCCGGACGCCTTGCGCCGGCGGCGCAGGCCGAGCAGCCCCTGCGGCGCGAAGGCGATGACGGCGATCAGGCAGGCGCCGAACACCACGAGGTCGACCCCCGGGACGCCGCCGGCGAGGTGCTTGGTGACCTCGCCGAGGCCTTGCAGCGCCAGCGCGCCGACGAGCGGCCCGAAGGCGGTGCCGATGCCGCCGACGATCGGGGCGAGCAGCGCCTCGACCGAGATCCAGGTGCCGTAGGCGACGCCGGCATCGAGGTAGAGGAAGGACTGCACGTAGAGCCCGCCGGCCGCCGCGGTGATCGCCGCCGAGAGCGCGATGGCGCGCAGCTTCACCGCGAGGGCGTCGACGCCGAGCGCGCGCGCCGCCTCCTCGTTCTCGCGCACGGCGATCAGGTGGGCGCCGAAGCGCGAGCGCTCGAGCCAGCGCGAGGCCAGCAGCGCCACGCCGACGAAGGCGAGGACCAGGAGGTAGAAGAAGCGGCGATCGGCGAATTGCAGGGTCGCGAGGCCCGGCCGCAGCGGCAGCAGCAGGCCGGCGGCGCCGCCGGTGAAGTCGGCGGAATTCGCCAGGATGCGGAAGACCTCGGCGAAGGCGAGCGTCACCAGGGCGAAGTAGGAGCCGCGCAGGCCCGCCCGGAAGCTCAGATAGCCGATGGCGAGGCCGGTCAGCGCCCCGAGCCCGATCCCGGCGCCGAGCGCGCCCCAGGCGTTGATCCCGAGCTTCATCTGGAGGATCGCGGTGGCGTAGGCACCGGTGCCGAAGAAGGCGGCGTGGCCGAACGAGTACTGGCCGCCGAAGCCGCCGAGCACGTTCCAGCCAAGGCCTGCGAGCGCGATGATGAGCGTCGTGACGAGGAAGTTGAGCACGCTGCCCGACAGGCCGAGGAAGGGCAGGACGGCGAGGCCTGCGAGGGCCAGGATCACGGGCAGGAGGTCGCGGGCGCTCATGCGCGGGCTCCGAACAGGCCGGTCGGGCGCACCAGCAGCACCAGGATGAAGATCAGGAAGATGCCGATCTGACCGAGGCTGTCGCCGAGGAGCAGCCCGGAGAAGCTCTCGACCACCCCGATGATCAGGCCGCCGACGAGGGCGCCGGCGATCGACCCCATGCCGCCGAGCACCACGATGGTGAAGGCGACGAGCACGAAGGCCGCACCCGAGCGCGGGTTGACGTAGTAGGTCGGCATCAACAGGCAGGCGGCGACGGCCAGACACGCGCAGCCGATCCCGAAGGTGACGGCGTAGACGTGGTCGACCTCGATGCCGACGAGGCGGGCTCCCAGCTTCTCCCGCGACACCGCCCGGATCGCCCGGCCGGTGTCGGTGCGGTTGAGGACGAGCCAGAGGAGACCGGTGACGGCGAGCGAGGCGGCGAAGCCGATCAGCCGCGGCGTCGAGAGCAGGAGGGGGCCGAGCTCGACGACCTGGAGCGCGGCGTCGGAATCGAGCGCCCGCGTGTCGGAGCGGAACGCTGCTAGCAGCGCGTTCTCCAGCACGATCGACAGGCCGAGGGTCACGAGCAGCACGTTGTTGTCGCTGCCGTGGCTCGCCGGGCCGATGACGAAGCGTTGCAACCCGTAGCCGAGGCCGAACATCAGCGGCACGATCCCGATCATCGCGAGATACGGATCGAGGTGGAACAGCGCGAAGGCGCCCCAGACCGCGAACATCGCGACGGTGAGAAGGGCGCCATGCGCGAAGTTGATGATGTGCAGCACCCCGTAGACCAGGGTCAGCCCGAGGGCGATGAGGGCGTAGACCGCCCCCGTCATCAGGCCGTTGAGGGCCGCCTCGATCAGGATCTGGGGCGCGTACATCGTCACGCCTTGAGCGGGAAGTTGGCCTTGGCCTCGGCGAAGGCGTCGGGCGCGATCACCTTGACGTCGCCGCCCTGGACCTGGGTGTTGAGCGGGAGCGCGCTGGTGTTCTGGCCGCTCGAAAACTTCGACTGGCCGTAGGGCATCACGCCACTCGAAAAACTCTGGGTCGACAGGGCCTCGATGATCTTGAGGCGGTCGGGCGCCCCGGCCTTCTCGATCGCCTCGGCCATCAGCCGCACGGCGGAGTAGTTCATCGGCACGTTATAGGCGAAGGCGCGGCCCGCGGCCTCCGTGCGCTTGCGCAGATCGGCCGTCAGCGGGTTCTTCGGATCGGGCCAGTGGTTGCAATCCATCACGCCCTCGGCCGCCTGCGGGAATTCCTTCACGAAGCGCAAGGAGGAGGCGCCGCCGCCGAGGATCGCGTAGATGCCCTTCGGCCGGACGCGCTGCTGCTGCATCGTGCGGGCGAGCAGCACGAACTCGCCGTAGTAGTTCGACGGGATGACCAGGTCGGGCTGGAGCGAGCGGATGCGCAGGACCACGTTCGCCATGTCGCGGGCCGGGCTCGGATGCGACACGGTCTCAAGGATCTGGAAGCCGAGCTTCGGCAGTTCCGTCTGAAGGAGCTTGGCGAGGCCGGAGCCGAACAGCCCGTCCTCGTGCACGATCACGACGGTGCGGGCCGGCTTGCCGGCGGCGTCGTTGAGCGCGACGAGGCGCTCCAGCGCGCTCTTCGTCACCATGCCGAAGCTCGGCGAGAACCGGAAGGTGTTCTTCAGCCCGCGCTGGGTCAGCTGGTCGGCGACGCCGACATCGATCAGGTAGGGCAGGTCGTAGCGCGAGGCCGCCTGGCTCGCGGTGGCGCAGAGCCCGCTGCCGAAGCCGCCGACGATCGCCGCGACGCCCTCGCCGTTCAGGCGCTCGGTCTCCTGCGCCGCCGTCTCGGGATTCGAGCGGCTGTCGGCGAAGACGATCTCGAGCTTGGCGCCGCCGAGGGCCTTGAGGCCGCCGGCGGCATTGATGTCCTGCACCGCGAGCTCGGCGCCGAGCTTGCCGAGGTCGCCGTCATTGGCGAGCGCGCCGGTCACCGGCTGGATGATGCCGAGCTTCACGGCCGCGCCTTGCGCCCGCAGGATCGCCGGCATCGCCACGAGCGAGGTCGCCGCGAGGCCGGTGCGCAGGATCGTGCGGCGGGACGGGGAGAGGGTCGGGATCACGGCGTCGGTCTCCTGTGGGCGGCGGGGCGGGGACGGGTCTCGGACTTGACCGGACGGGGCGCGGCAGGCGTCCAGCGGCGCTCGCCGGCATCGCCGGTGCGCAGGAGGTCCATCTGGAAGGCGTAGCGGTCCGGCCGGTAGAGCGCGTGCAGGTGCTCGACGCCGCGGCCGGAGGGGTCGAACACCACCCGGGTCAGGTCGATCAGCGCCGATCCGACCTCGAGGTCGAGGGCCTGCGCCACCTCCGGGCCGGCGAGCGTCGCGCCGATCGCCTGCGTCGCCCGGTCGGCGGTGACGCCGGAGCGCTCCATCAGTTCGAGGAGCGGCGTCGCCGCGAGATCGGCTTCCGAGTAGGACAGGCCGACCCGCTCGGGCACGTGGGTGGTGAGGTAGGAGAAGGGCTGGCCGTCGATCAGCCGCACGCGCACCGAGCGCTGGACCCGCTCGCCGGGCTCCAGCAGCAGCGCCTCGGTGATGCCGGCGGGCGCCGCGACGTACTCGAAGGACAGGAGGCGCACGCCGGTGGCGCGCCCCATGGCGATCAGCCCGGAGAGCAGGTTCGGCAGGTCGCCGACCACCGGCCGGGGGCCTTCCGGCCCCTGCACGAAGGTGCCCGACCCAGGGCGCCGCCGCACCAGCCCCTCGCCGGCGAGGAGATCGAGGGCGCGCCGGACGGTCACCCGCGCCAGGCCGTGCTCGGCGGCGAGCGCCGGCTCGCCGGGCAGCCGCGCGCCGGGGGGCAGGCGGCCGCTGGTGATCTGGTCGCGCAGCAGCAGGTAGAGCCGGCGCGCCTTGTGCGGTTCGATCGCGGAGGTCACGGGGCCATCCCTGGCTCGTAGCTTGCCTGGCGTAGGGCCGACGATGTCCCCGGAAGGGTTTGTCAGCGCTTACCTGTCCGATTATGGAGACAGGTAGCTGTCTGTCAATTGGGACAGGTGAGGTGCCGGTGTGGGAATTTTCGCGCGCCGGGCGCAGGGCTGTCTGGGGAAAGAAATGGCGCGGGCCTCTCCTCTCCCCGCGGGCGGGGAGAGGGCTCTGCCGACCTCGTCGTCGGCAGAGCGAGCTGCGAACCGCAGGTTCGCCGCAAGGGTGAGGGGGTATTCCCGGATGAGGCTCCTCCGTCACCTCCCCCTCACCCTCGCTCCGGCTTTCGCCTCCGCTTCTTTCGCCCCCGACGAGGGGGGCGAAAGCCTCTCCCCGCCCGCGGGGAGAGGGGGATACCCGGCGTCCTTCTTTTCCCCGGACAGCCCTGCGCCGGGCGGGGAGGGGACCGGCTCGTGTCAGCGCTTATGAGATCCTCGGAGCCCGGTGCGGCACCGCAGGACGTTGCGCGGGAGCGCCGGCCCCCGCTAATCGGGCGCGTATGAGCAGCACCTCCTCGATCAGCCTCGCCCCGTCCGCGACCCCCGTCGCCGCGGCGTCCCGGTCCCGCCGCGCCGTACGGACTTGGCTCTTCGTCATGGCCGCCCTTGTGGTGGCGATGGTGGCGGTCGGGGGCGCGACGCGGCTCACCGGCTCCGGCCTGTCGATCACCGAGTGGAAGCCGGTCACCGGCGCGATCCCGCCGCTCTCGGCCGAGGCCTGGGCCCAGGAATTCGCCAAGTACCAGGCGACGCCGCAATACAAGCTGCTGAACGAGGGCATGAGCCTGTCCGAGTTCCAGTTCATCTACGGTTGGGAATGGGGCCACCGGTTCCTCGGCCGCCTCATCGGCTTGGCCTTCTTCCTGCCGCTGCTCGTCTTCTGGTGGCGCGGGCAGATCGACCGGCGCCTCGGCTTGAGCCTCCTCGGCCTCGGCGTGTTCGGCGGGCTGCAGGGGGCGGTGGGCTGGATCATGGTCGCCTCGGGCCTCCAGCCGGGCATGACGGCGGTGGCGCCGCTCAAGCTCGCCCTGCACCTGACGCTGGCGAGCGCGATCTATGCCGGCCTCGTCTGGATCGCCTCCGGCCTCGACCGCCGCCGCGACGAGGCCGTGCCGGCGCGGCTCTCGCGCACCGCGCTCGCGTTGATGATCCTGGTGCTGGTGCAGATCGCGCTCGGCGGCCTCGTCGCCGGCTCGAAGGCGGGGCTGACCTACAACACCTGGCCGCTGATGGATGGCGGGCTCACCCCCGGGGGCCTGTTTGCCGGCACGCCCTGGATCGAGAATTTCGTGGATAACGTCGCGCTGGTGCAGTTCAACCACCGGCTGACCGCCTACGCGCTGCTGATCGTCGCGGTGCTCCACGCCCTCGACGCGCGGCGCCTGACGCCCGGCACCGGCGCGGCGCGGCGGGCGACGGCGCTCGCCGGCCTCGTCGCCGCGCAGGCGACGCTCGGCATCGTCACGCTGCTCCTGGTGGTGCCGCTCTGGGCGGCGCTCGCCCACCAGGTCGCCGCCATGTTGGTGCTGGGGATGGCGAGCGCGCATGCCCGGCTGTGCCGGGCACCCGCCCCGGTGGCCCTGCGCACCGTCTGAGTGTCGCGGGAACGTTCGTCCGACGTTCATGCTTCCGCTTTAACCTTGGCCAACCGGGGGCTCTCCCCCGGACCCGAGGCACGGAGGCCCGATGTCTGTGCAGGAGTCTTCACTGGACGCTTCCTCAAGCACCGCTCGCTTCGCCCCGGACGGCCGCCCCTTGAGCCTCGCCTGGACCTACACGCCGCGGGAACTGCTCGCGGACGGCGTGGTCCACGTGGTCGGGGTCAGCCTCGGCGTGATCGGTGCCCTGGCGCTGACGATCAGCGCCGCGCTCACGACCCTCAGCGCTTCCGAGAAGGTCGCGGTCGCGGTCTACGCCGCCGGCCTCGTGGCGATGCTCGGCACCTCGGCCGCCTACAACATGTGCCCGGTCGGGCGGCTGAAATGGCGCCTGCGCCGGGCCGACCACGCCACGATCTTCCTGATGATCGCCGGCACCTACACGCCGCTCGTGACGCTCGTCGGCACCGACGGCTTCGCCTTCGGGCTGCTCGCCGGGATCTGGCTCGTGGCGGCGGCGGGCGCCGTCGTGAAGCTGACCCTGCCCGGCCGCTTCGACCGCCTGGCGATCGCCCTCTACCTGGCGCTCGGCTGGAGCGGGCTGATGGCCTACGAATCGGTCATCGCCGTCCTGTCCCCCGGCGCCCTGTGGCTGCTCGCCGCCGGCGGCCTGCTCTACTCGCTCGGGGTGATCTTCCACGTCTGGCGGCAATTGCCGTTCCAGAACGCGATCTGGCACGGCTTCGTGCTGGCGGCGGCGGCCTGCCATTACGGCGCGGTGTTCCGCAGCGTGCTCGATGTGGGGGCGTGAGCCGTCACTGTCCCGGGACGACCGGTATGTCGAAGTGGTGCACATCCTCGCGCTCGCCGAGCCCGGAATAGAGCGCGAGCGCGGCCTCGTCGCCTGGATCCGCCTGCACGAAGATCACATAGCCGCCGCAGATCGTCCGAAGATGCGCGATCAGGGCCGTGGCCACTCCCTTGCGCCGGTGCTGCGCATCGACCGCCAGGTCGTAGAGATAAACCTCGCGCCGCGCCTGCTCGATCTTGTCGAGGCCGTACGCCACAAGCCCACCCGCCACGTCTTCGCCGTCGAAGGCGACGATGACGAAGACGTGCTCCTTTGCCAGCAGATCCGTCAGGTAAGCATCACCGGGCCGCGAGGCGCCGTAGCTGTCGGTATCCTCGAAGGCACGGCCGAACAGCCGGTTGAGGTCACGGATCAGGGTGATATCGCCGGGGGCAAGGCGGCGGACCGCGATCGACATGCGCGTCTATCGGTCAGAACGGGGTGTAATCCCCGCCATCCGTGATCGTGTCGAGCGCCCGCTCGATGGAGGTGACGGCGTCCAGCACCATCTGCACCGTGCGCTCGGCCTCACCGCGCGGCCGGCCGAGGGCGGCGGCGCGGGCGCCGATGTCGTGCAGCTGCTCGGCGATCGTCACCAGGTCGGAGACGACCGACGCGGTGGCGCGGGCGGCGGCATCGGGCGCCGGGCGCGGGCGCAGCAGGGGAACGACGTTGCTCATCGGCCCGGACTCTCGCGCAAAGCCCCGGACTCCGCCAGCCGGAGAATCGCAGCCCTCCACACATTCCGCGGAGCGCGGCCCGGGGGGCACAGGCGAGGGGGTTTCCCGCCGCGGGGAAAGCCGGCGCCTTGACGGGGCGTCGGGAGCCGGGCACCCCGGCGGGATCGTGAGTGCCGAGAATCCCCCGATTCGAGCGGCCCGGACATCAGGACCCCTCATGCGTCTCCTTCGCGTCGCCGCCTCGCTCGCCCTCGCCGGCCTCGCCGCCGCCTGCACCAGCGCCGGCGATTCGCGCGGCACCGGGCTGTCCGAGAGCTTCGACAGCAAGAACTACGTGCGCTCGAACGACACCAACGGGACCCAGCGCCGGCCCGACGTGAACCGCATGTTCACCCAGCCGTCGATCCCCAGCATCTCGAATCGCGGCTTCTAGAATGGTCTCCGGCGGCTCTCGCGCCGCCGGATCCGTTCAGCGCCCGCGGAACAGCGGGTGCTCGACCCTGTCGCCCGGATGCAGACCGAGGCGCGCGGCGGTGCCGGCATTGAGCTCGAGCACGCCGAGCACCGGCTCGCCGGACGGGATGGTGCGGGTCGAGAGCGGCTCGGTATCGGCGGCGATGCGCGCCACCGTGCCGTCGGCGCGGATGAACAGCATGTCGAGCGGCAGGTAGGTGTTCTTCATCCACATCGCGACCGGCTCGGTGCGCTCGAAATCGAACAGCATGCCGCGATCCGGCGCCATGGTGCGGCGGAACATCAATCCTTGAGCCCGTCCGGCATCGTCGCGCATCACCTCGACCTGGAAGGTGTGTCGGCCGGAGCGCGAGGCGATGGTCAGCGGCTCGAACGGGCCGTCGGCGAGGACCGCCGTGGGCAGCAGCAGGAGGACGAGCGCGGCGAGGAGCCGGCGCGGCGGGATGGCCGGAAGACGGGCGGCTCTGGGCCGTACGAAGCGGAGCGACATGAGGCTGAGTTAGCGTAGTCTGCGGCAAAGGGGATGGGTCGTCGCCGCCGGAAACGCGGGCGAATCGAAATTCGCTGCGGCGCGCCCGCTCGCGTCAGTGGGAGGAGGGCGGTCCCGATCCCACGCTGGCCTCGGACAGGAGGCGCACCTCGGCGGCCATCAAGCCCTTCGAGCCGTCGCCGTAGCGGACCATGACGTGCTCGCCGGGCTTGAGCTCGGCGATGCCGTAGCGCCGCAGGGTCTCCATGTGGACGAAGATGTCCGGCGTGCCGTCGCCGCGGCTGAGGAAGCCGAAGCCGCGCAGGCGGTTGAACCACTTCACCACCGCGGTCTCGAGGCCGCTGGTCGGCACTACCGTGACGTGGGTGCGCGGCATCGGCAGCTCGGCCGGATGGGTCGCGGTCGACTGGTCGAGGGACACCACCCGGAAGGCCTGCCAGCCGCGCGGGCGCTCCACCGCCTCGACCACGATCCGGGCGCCCTCGCTCGCGCTCGGGTGGCCGTCGCGGCGCAGGCAGGTGACGTGGAGCAGCACGTCGGGCGCACCGCTATCCGGCACGATGAAGCCGAAGCCCTTCGCGACATCGAACCACTTGATGCGGCCGCTGACCTCGACGAGTTCAGTCGGTCGTTCCACCGCCGCGTCGAGCCCGGGCCGGGTGTCGCGCGCGCCCTCTCCGAACGCGCCCACCGGCCGTTCCCAGGCGGGGCCTGAACCGAACTCGTCCGACATCGTAAGCAACCCACTCGAATCGCGTCGCGCGCTTCACCGGCAGATTAACAAAGTCATGACTTCGGGGAAGCCCAAATCGGCCGAGTTGAGACGCCGGAGGGGCGATGTCCTCGCCGGATTCGCCTCGGGCGTGTCCATTCTGCAATCCCGGGAGGCAGGCATTCGGGGAAGCGCGCGCAGATTGCGTCTCAAAAGACGGTACCGCCCCCGATCCTGCGCGTTTTCGCCGCAGAGGCGGCCGGGAGCGCCGGGCTCGGCTATGACGGCATCCGTCCGCCACCCCGGAGACCACCGCGATTCAGACCCTGCTCCCATCAGCCGCGCCGGCCCGGCGCCTCGTGGTCATCGATCTCGCCCGCGGCGTCGCACTCCTGGCGATGGCGCTCTACCACCTGACCTGGGACCTCGGCTTCCTGCGGCTGACGCCCGAGAACGCCGCCCTGTCGCCGCTCGGTCGGGCGGCGGCGCACGGCATCGCCGGTAGCTTCCTGGTGCTCGTCGGGCTGAGCCTCGTCCTGGCGCGGGGCCGGAAGGCAGGCTGGTGGCGCCCCTACCTGGCGCGGCTCGGGCGCATCGCCCTGGCGGCGGCCGCGATCTCGCTCGCCACCGTCTTCCTGTTTCCCGGGGCGTGGATCTTCTTCGGCATCCTGCACTGCATCGCTGTGTCGAGCGTGCTGGCGCTGCCGGCACTTCGCGCGCCCCTGCCCGTCGTCGGGCTCGCTGCCGGCCTCGTCTTCGCCGGGCCGGCGCTGGCGGCACTCGCGGGATCTCCGCCGATCCTCGACGCGCCGGCACTGTCTTTTCTCGGGCTCGGCGCCACCGTGCCGACGACGAACGACTATGTGCCGGTGTTTCCGTGGTTCGGCTTCGTGCTGGCGGGGGTCGGGCTCGGCCGGCTGGTCCTGCCCCGCCTCGCCGCCTCGCGCATGGGGGCCTGGGCGCCGCGGGGCCGGGTCGGGCGGCTCGCCGCCTTCGCCGGGCGGCACAGCCTCGCCGTCTACCTCGTGCACCAGCCCGTGCTGCTCGGGCTGCTCTACGGGGTCGCGGCGCTGACCGGGCCGCATCCGCGGGCGGGGGAGGCGCAGTTCCTGGGCGAGTACCGGGCGAACTGCGCCGAGGCCGGCGGCAGCGAGGCGTCCTGCCGGGTGGCGGCGCGCTGCGTGCTGGTGCGGCTGCGGGCCGAGGGCCTGTGGCGGGCCGGCGGCGATTATACGGGCGAGGAGCAGGCCCGTGCGATCGCGCTGTCGCGGGCCTGCTTCCGGGAGGCGGGCGGGGGTTGAGCCCCCACCCCATCGATCAATCCTTGGCGCGCTCGACGTAGGAGCCGTCCGCCGTCATGACGACGATGCGGGTGCCGGTGCCGATATGCGGCGGCACCAGGGTGCGCACGCCGTTCGAGAGCGTGGCGGGCTTGTAGGACGAAGAAGCGGTCTGGCCCTTGGTCACCGGCTCGGTATCCGTCACCTCGAGGGTGACGCGCTGGGGCAGCTCGAGCGCCAGCGGCACGCCGTTATGGGTCGAGAGCATCACCGCCATGCCCTCCTGCAGGTAGGGGGCCATGTCGCCGATCACGTCCTGCGGCACGGCGAGCTGCTCGTAGGATTCCGGGTTCATGAAGTGGAACCCCTCGCCGTCGCTGTACAGGAAGGTGTGCTCCCGGTCCTCGACATAGGCGCGCTCGACCTGCTCGGTGGTGCGGTAGCGCTCCGAGACCTTCACCCCGTCGGTGATCCGGCGCATGTCGAGCTGGGTGACAGGGGTGCCCTTGCCGGGATGGATGTTCTCGGCGGAGAGAATCACGTAGAGCCGGCCGTCCTTGTCGACGACGTTGCCTTTGCGGAGTGAGCTGGCGATGACCTTCGGCACGGGGCGAATCCTGGACTGGAAGCGTTGACAGAGAGCGGCGGCGTCCGCCAAGCCGCGGGCGTCGCGCGCCGCGCCGGCAGAGGATGCCTTCGGCCCGCCCTATCGCATCTCAGGCGCGACCGCCAGTCGCCCGCCGTCGCTCAATCTCGCCGATGATACCGACCCGATGACCTCCGCCTCGCCCTGGTGGGCCCCCCACGTCCACGCCGACCGCCGGCCGCGGCTCCTGGCCCGCAACCGCATCGCCGCGTCCCTGCGGGCGTGGTTCTCGGCCCGCGACTTCGTCGAGGCCGACGCCGCGATCCTGCAGGTCTCGCCCGGCAACGAGGCGCATCTCTCGGCCTTCGCCACCACGGCGATCGGGCCGGACGGGGCGGAGCATCCGCTCTATCTCCACACCTCGCCGGAATTCGCCTGCAAGAAGCTGCTGGCGGCGGGCGAAGCGCGGCTGTTCAGCTTAGGTCCCGTCTATCGCAACCGCGAGCGTGGGGCTCTGCACCACCCGGAATTCACCATGCTCGAATGGTACCGGGCGGGGGAGACCTACGACAGCCTGATGCGCGACTGCGCTGCATTCCTGGCCCTCGCCGCCGAGACGGCCGGCGCGAACGTCTTCACGTGGCGCGGGATCGAGGCCGACCCGTTCGCCGAGCCGGAGCGGCTGACCGTGGCGGAGGCCTTCCGGCTTTTTGCCGGCATCGACCTCCTGGCGACGGTGGCTCCGGATGCGGGCACCGACCGGGCCGGGCTCGCCGCCGCCCTCGCCGGGGCCGGCATCCGCACTGCGCCCGACGACACCTGGGCCGACCTGTTCAGCCGGGTGATGGTCGAGCGGGTCGAGCCGGCGCTCGGCCGCGGCCGGGCGACGATCCTGTGCGAGTACCCGATTCCCGAGGCGGCTTTGGCCCGGCCGAGCCCCGCGGATCCGCGGGTGGCGGAGCGTTTCGAGCTCTATTGCTGCGGCGTCGAGCTCGCCAACGCCTTCGGCGAGTTGACCGACGCCGAGGAGCAGCGTCGGCGCTTCGCCGCCGAGATGGACGAGAAGGAGCGCGTCTACGGCGAGCGCTATCCCCTCGACGAGGACTTCTTGAGCGCCCTCGCGCAGATGCCGGAGGCGAGCGGCATCGCGCTCGGCTTTGACCGGCTCGTGATGCTGGCGACCGGGGCGCGGCGGATCGAGGACGTGCTCTGGACCCCGGTCGCCGCGTATCGCAGTGCCGAGTCTTCCCGGTGAGCGGGTCGATCCGCAGGGCGGGCGAACTCGCGGCGCGCGGCTTGGTGCCGGCGGAGCGGCTGCCGGTCCTCGAACGGGTCGCGGCGCGCTACGCGGTCTCGATCACCCCGGAGGTGGCCGAGCTGATCACTGAGGCCGATGACGCCATCGGCCGCCAGTTCGTGCCGCGGGAAGAGGAGCTGGTCACCGCCCCAGAGGAGCGGGTGGACCCGATCGGGGACGAGGCCCACGCCCCCGTCCCCGGCATCGTGCATCGTTACCCCGACCGGGTGCTCCTGAAGCCCCTTCACGTCTGCCCGGTCTATTGCCGCTTCTGCTTCCGCCGCGAGGTGGTGGGACCGGAGGGGCAGGGCAGCCTCACGGAATCCGAGCTCGACGCCGCTCTGGCCTACATCGCCGGCCGCCCGGAGATCTGGGAGGTGGTGATCACCGGGGGCGATCCGCTGGTGCTCTCGCCCCGGCGCCTCGGCCGCATTGCCGCCGCGCTTCAGAAAATCCCGCACGTGCGGGTACTGCGCCTGCACACCCGCGTGCCGGTGGTCGATCCGTCGAGGGTCGACGCGGATCTGGTCGCGGCGCTGAAGCGCTTCGAGGGCGCGGTGTTCGTGGCGCTCCACGCCAACCACCCGCGGGAATTCTCCGAGGCCGCCCGGGCCGCCATCGCGCGGCTCGTCGATGCCGGGATCCCCATGGTGAGCCAGTCGGTGCTGCTCTCCGGGATCAACGACGATCCCGAGACGCTGGCGGCCTTGATGCGGGCCTTCGTCGAGAACCGGATCAAGCCCTACTACCTGCATCACGGCGACCTCGCCCCGGGCACCGGCCACCTGCGCACCACCCTCGATCACGGCCAGACCCTGATGCGCGCGTTGCGCGGCCGGGTCTCGGGGCTGGCGCAGCCGACCTACGTCCTCGACATCCCGGGCGGATACGGCAAGGTGCCGGTGGGCCCGGGCTACCTGGCGGGGGGACAAGCGGGCTGGACCGTCACCGACCCGAAGGGCGGAACGCACGCCTACCCGCCGAAGGAGGAGGATACGCCATGCGCAGGCTCTGGGGACGGCTGAGCTCCGTCAACGTGCAGAAAGCGGTGTGGGGGCTGGAGGAGCTGGGGCTCCCTTACGAGCGGGTCGAGGCCGGCGGCGCCTTCGGGCGGGTGCGCGAGCCGGACTATCTGGCGCTCAACCCCAACGGCCTCGTGCCGGTCATGGAGGAGGACGGCTTCGTCCTGTGGGAATCGAACGCGATCCTGCGCTACCTCGCGAGCACGCAGGGTCTCGGCACCCTGTGGCCGGAGGATCCGCGGGCGGCCGCCCTCGCCGACCAGTGGCTCGACTGGCAGGCGACCCGCTTCACGCCCTCGACCCGGGACGCGTTCTGGCAGACCGTGCGCACGCCACTGGCGCAGCGCGACCAGTCGGTGATCGATCGCTCGGTCGCGGCCTCCGAGGAATGCGCAGGAATCCTCGACGCGCACCTGATGGGCCGGCCTTACGCCGTCGGCGACCGGTTCACCGCGGCCGACATCGCGCTCGGCGCCGCCACCCATCGCTGGCTCCATCTCGACGTGCCGCGCGTCGAGCGGCCGGCCCTGCGGGCCTGGTACGAGCGCATCCGGGTGCGGCCGGCCGCCGCTGTGGCGCTGCCGCCGTTGAGCTGACCCTGGAAGCTTGACCGTTCTTCGGGCCATGCACTGACGGCGTGGCCGCCTCGCCCCGGATCGGCTAGTTCTCGATCCGTCCGACACTCCACGCTCCCGAAGGCCCGATGCCGCTCGACAAGACGCTCCTCGACGCCCTGCAGGCCGTCACCACCGCCACCCTCACCACGGTGCTCCTGAAGAAGGGCATCCGCCGCTGCTACATGCGCGGACCGATGCCGCGCTTCGCTGCCGGGCAGCGGGTGGTCGGCCCGGCCTTCACGCTCCGCTTCGTGCCGGCCCGCGAGGACCTGGCGACGCCCGAATCCTGGTCGAGCCCGACCTCGACCCGCGCGGCGATCGAGGCGATGCCCGAGGGCTGCATCGCGGTGGTCGACGCGATGGGGGTGCAGGATGCCGGCATCTTCGGCGACATCCTGTGCGCCCGGATGAAGAAGCGCGGCGTCGCGGCGCTGATCACCGACGGCGTCGTGCGCGACGGCGAGGGCGTCGAGGGCACCGGCCTGCCGGTCTGGTGCTCCGGTGTCGCGGCCCCGGCCTCGGTGGCCGGCCTGACCTTCGTCGGCTGGGGCGAGCCGGTCGGCTGCGGCGGCGTCGCGGTCTATCCCGACGACATCGTGGTGGCGGACGGCGACGGCGCGGTGCTGATCCCGGCGGCGCTCGCCGAGGAGGTGGCGCTCGCCGCCGTCGAGCAGGAGCGCCTCGAACTCTGGATCATGCGCGAGGTCGACAAAGGCCTGGCCCTGCCGGGCCTCTACCCGCCGAACGCCGAGACCAAGGCCCGCTACGAGGCGGAGACCGGCAAGGCTTGATCCCGCCATCGACGACCGGACACGACCGGTGTTCTTCGTGCTCTCGAAGGTGCTGTGGTTCCTCACGGCGCCTTCGAACCTGCTCCTGCTCCTGGTTCTGGCCGGGGCAGGCCTGGCCCTGCGCTGGCGGCGCCTCGGCCTTTGCCTCGTGGCCGCCGCCGGCCTCGCCCTCCTGGTCGGCGGCCTCTCGCCGCTAGGCTCCTTCGCCTTCCGGCCGCTCGAGGAGCGGTTCCCGGCGTTCCGCGACGACGGCGCGCCGGTCGTCGGCATCGTGGTGCTCGGCGGCGGCATCGAGACCGGGCTGTCGGCGACCCGCGGCCAGATGCTGCTCAACGAGGCCGGCGAGCGCCTTGTCGCGCTCGGCGACCTCGCCCGGCGCTATCCCCAGGCCACGCTCGTCTTCGCGGGCGGGTCCGGCCGCCTCACCGGCGACGGCGGCGTGTCCGAGTCGCGGATCCTGCGCCGTCACGCCGCCTCCCTCGGCGTCGCGCCGGAGCGGATCACCTACGACGAGAAGTCCCGCAACACCCACGAGAACGCCGTCTTCAGCGCCGAACTGGTGAAGCCCAAGCCCGGCGAGCGCTGGCTCCTCGTCACCTCGGCCTGGCACATGCCGCGGGCGATGGGCTGCTTCCGCCGCGCCGGCTACACGGTCACGGCCTATCCGGTCGATTATCGGACCGCACCCCGACGGAACTCGATCCACGCCACGGCGGCGGACGGCCTGTTCGAGGTCGACATCGCGGTGCGCGAGTGGCTCGGCCTCGTGGCGTACTGGGCATCGGGGTATACGGAGGCGGTGTTTCCGGGGCCGTGATCACTCGCGCGGCAGCGACAACCGGTAGACCCCGCGAAAATCGTCCGGATCGGCCACCACCTTGCCCTTGCGCAGGATGGCGATCCGGCCCGCCTTCATCAGCCGCACCGCCTGACGGCGGACCGGCTGCATCAGGGGGCCCCAGCCATCCGGATGGGGACCGCCGAGCGCGCGGGCGACTTCGGAGGGGCAGACGGTCTTGTCGGCCCCGCGATCGGTGACGAGGCGCACCAGCGTGAGTTCGATCTCGTAATCGTCAGGGATCATCGTAGTCCTGCAGGGCCCTGCGGGCGTCGGAGGCGAACTGGCGCTGCCACATCACGGTGAGCACCATCGCGGTGGTGGCGAACAGCACGTAAGCGCTGACGAACCATCCGAGATAGGCCAGCGCGAAGAAGAACGCACGCTGCCCGCGGTTGAAATGGCCGCCCGCCACCACGTTCATGGCGGCGGCGCGCCGCGCCGCCCGCTCGATCAGCGCCGGGTCGCCGTCGCGCGGCGGCACCGCGCCGATCAGGATCGCGCCGTAATTGAACAGCCGGTAGGCCCAGGCGAACTTGAAGAAGGCGTAGACGAAGATCAGCGCGAGGCCCGCCACCTTGATCTCCCACACCGCCCGGGTCATCGGCGCGCCGAAGGGCAGGGTGGAGAACAGCGTCAGGGCGTCGTCGGACGAGCGCGACAGGGTGAGCGCGCTGCCCAGGGCGATCAGCGCGGTCGAGGCGAAGAAGGCGGTGCCGTTCTGGAGCGAGGCGTTGATGGTGGTGTCGACCACCCGGTTCTCGCGCACGATCTGCTGGTCGGCCCAGGCGTGGCGGTAGCGGTTCATCATGCCGTTGAGGCTGCGCTTGCCCCCCGACAGGTGCTCGACCGCGTAGGAATAGCCCCACCACGCCGTGAGGAAGCAGAGGAGGGCCGCGAGGTCGAGGAGCGAGAAGCTGCTCCCGAGATCCGGATTCATGCCGGGCCCCGTCAGGCGGTCGGCAGGATCTGCACGCCGCGCGGGGCAGCCTGCGGCTCGCTCTCGACGAGGTCCTTCACTGCAAGATCCTGGACCCGCGCCCCGGGCGGGCCCTGCCGGCAGGCCTCGATCATCGCCGCGACCGCCTCCGCCGGCCCGGCGAGGCGGGCCTCGACGCTGCCGTCGTGCCGGTTGCGCACGGTGCCGGCGAGGCCGCGCGCCTCCGCCACGCCCTTGGTCCAGGCCCGGTAGCCGACGCCCTGGACCCGGCCCCGGACGATGATCTCCACGCTGCGGTGCCCGCTCACGCCCGCCCACTCCCCGCACGATATCGCTGCGGTGGGCTCTAGAGCATTTCCCGGCGCCCGGGGAGAGTGTTCAGGCGCTTGCCGCCACCAGCGGACGGACCGACATCCGCGGCGCCGGCGCCCGCAGGCGGACCAGATCGGCGAGCGGCACGAAGGCGTCCGGCGCGGCCCCCCCGACCCGGGTGCCGAAGCCGAGGGCGAAGGACAGGGTGAGCTTGCGGTCCGGCGCGATGCCGAAGGCGTCGAGGGCGGCGGTGAAGGCCTCGCGGAAGCTGCGCACGCCGCACCAGCTCTTCTCCGAGAGATGCAGCGGCCATTCCCAGTGGCCGTCCGGCCGTTTGGCGCCCATCGCGTCGCGGTCGATGAAGTAGCCGGTGTCCCGGTGCTCCAGGCCGTCCGCGTGGAGGCGCCAGTCCCGGTTCTCGAACAGCGGGGCAGCCTCGGCCGCGTCGTCGTCCAGGCGGGTGGTCTCCATGCGGGTCTCCCAAGGTTCCACTGCGGAGGTTCCGCCGCGACGCCGCGCCGCCTCCCGGACCGACTCGTCGTGTGGAACATTTCCGGAACACTGGGCTGATTTGCACAGGTCGTCAACAGGGATCGACGGACATTTCTCGAAGGCCGGCGCGGTTGCCAAAGCCCGGCCCGGATGCCACCTCACGCCGATGAATACGAGGAGCCAGATGGAGCGCAGCCGCAAGGGGCAAGACCCCGGTATGCGAGAGCCGGGTCCCGACGTCGAGGCCCTGCGCCGCCTCGAGGCGCTGCAGCCGGCCTATGAGCGCCTGCGCGCCGACCGGATCCGGGCCGAGAGCGACGTCGAGCGCCTGACCGCCGAGCTCGCCGCCGCCCGGGCCCAGGCCCGCGAGGAGCTGGGCACCGACGACGAGGCCGAGATCCGCCGGATGATCGAGGAGGCCAGGGCCGAGAATGCCCGCCGGGTCGAGGCCTTCGCGCAATCCCTGCGCGCGGTCCAGGACCGCCTCGACGCCCTCGATCCGGGCCGCTGAGGCGCCCGCGACGTGAGACAACCGTGACTTGAGATACCCGTGACGCCTGCCGACATCCAGGACGCGCTGACCCGCGCCGGCCGCCTGCTCGCCCGCCTGGAGGCGGCCCGCGACGGCGACCGAAAGATCCTCGCCGAGCGCACGCGGCTCGTCGCCGTCGCCAAGGGGCGGCTCGCGCAGCGCGACGCCGTCGACACCTACCTGCGCGAGTTGCAGCAGGACGCCAACCGGCGCAGCGTCGCGACCTTCGAGACCCTGCTCACCGCGCTCGTCCAGGAGGTCTTGCCCGGCGAGAAGCCGGTGCGCCTGGATCTCACCACCGAGCGCGGCCTGCCGGCCCTCGATATCGGGGTCGAGCGCCCGGATGGCGGCCGCGAGGACGTGCTGGAGGACAATGGCGGCGCGATGACCAACGTCGTCGGCATGGCTTTGCGCCTGATCGCGGTGGTCAAGGCCGGCGTCGGCCGCTTCCTCGCCCTCGACGAGGCCGATTGCTGGATCGCGCCCGAGCGGGTCCCGGCCTTCTACCGCGTGCTCGACGACGGCGCCGCCCGCCTCGGGGTGCAGTGCCTGGCGATCTCGCACCACGATGTCGCGGGGTTCGAGGCCGGCCTCACCGTCAGCCGCATCGCCGGGCGGCCCGAGACCGGGGTCGCGATCGAGGGGCCGGCGGCGGCCTGCGCCGCTCAATGGACGCTCGACAGGCCGGGCTTCCGCTTCATCCGCCTGATCGACGTCCAGGGTTTCTGCGATGCGACCCTGCCGCTCTCGCCCGGGGTCAACGCCCTCGTCGGGCCCAACAACCACGGCAAGTCGACGGTGATCCGGGCCCTGCGGGCGGTGTTCTACGGCGAGGTCCGCGACAGCCTGGTGCGGGCCGGCCGCAGCGCGGCGCGGGTCGAGATCGGCGTCGCCCAGGGGCGCGTGCTCCGCTACGTCCGCCAGCCGAAGCGCACCCCGGTCAACCTGTGGTCGCTGCACGAGGCCGACGGCTCGCTGGTGCAGGAGGCCGGCACCACTTTCGAGACCGGCGGGCGCGACGTGCCGGCCTGGGTCGAGCGGCTCTACGGCATCACCCGGGTCGAGGAGCTCGACGTGCACGTCGCGCACCAGAAATTCCCGGTCTTCCTGCTCGGCGAGAAGCCGGCCCGGCGCTCGGCGGTGCTGTCGATCGGCCGCGAGGCCGGGCTGATCCGCGACATGCAGGCGCTCCAGCGCGAGCGCGTCACCGAGGACCAGCGCACGATCCGCGAGGGCGAGCGCGAGATCGCCCGCCTGCACGAGCGCCTCGCGGCCCTCGACGGGCTCGACGCCCTGGTCGAGACGCTGCACGGGCTGCACGGCGAGGCCGGCGCCCTCGCCGAAGCGGCGGCGCGCCTGCGCGACCGCGCGGCCCTGGCCGAGCGCCTCGCCCGCGCCGCGCGCCTGGCGACCGGCGCCGCCGCCCGTGCGCGGGCGCTCGCCGACCTGCCGGGTCCGGAAGTCGGTGCCGAACTGGGCCGGGCGCTGGCCGAGGCGCGCAACCGCGAGGCCCTCGGCCGCCGCGTGCTCGCCGCCGCCGCCGATCTCGCGGGGGCGCAAGGCAGGGTCGCGGCCCTGGCGGACCTGCCGCCGGAGGCGCCGCTGCCGCGCGACACCGCTCAGGCCGCGTCTCACACCGCCCGGCTGCGCCGGCTGTGGGCCGGCCTCGCCGACGCGGATGGACGGGCGCAGGCTCTGCGTGATCTGCCGGCGCCGCCCGTGCCGGTGCTCCGGCCGGACGCGGCGGCGACCGCCCGGCGCCTCGCCGAGATCGGCCGCCGCCTCGCCGAGGCGCAGGGCCGGGAGGCGGCGGCCCGCGACGGGCTCGCGGCGGCGGAGGCCGAGATGGCGGAGGTGCTGGCCTCGACCGGCGGGCGCTGCCCGGCCTGCGGCACGCCGGCCGCGCCCGCGTCTCTCCTCGCCGGCCACCGCCACGCCCCGGCGGGGGAGGCGGCATGATCCTCGGCCGCGAGCGGCTCGACGCCGCGCCGGTCGCGTGCGCCGGCCTCCTCGTCATCGGCGATCCGCATGTCTCGTCGCGCCGGCCCGGCCGGCGCAAGGATCCGGACTGGCCGGCGCCGGTCCTGGCCAAGCTCGAACATTGCTTGGCGCTCGCCAACGACCGCGACCTTGCGCCCGTGCTCCTCGGCGACCTGTTCGAGCGGCCGGTCGAGCCGGACGAGAGCCTGAAGTCGCGCCTGATCCGGATCCTCAAGGGCTTTCGCCACCGCCCGCTCGCCAATGTCGGCAACCACGACATCCGCCACACCCGCCTGTCGGACGGCGACAGCCTGGCGATGCTGGCGGTGAGCGACGTCCTCGACGCGGTGCCGGAATCCGGCCCGGCGGCGCGGTACCGGTTGGGGGACCGCCTGATCGGCCTCGGCGCCACGCCTTTCGGGCAGGCGATCCCCGCGGACGCGCGCGGGCTCTTCCAAGGGGCCGACGCGATCGTCTGGCTCACCCATCACGACCTCGCCTTCGGGGCGGGCTATCCCGGCGCGGTGCCGCCGGAGGCGATCCAGGGCTGCGCGCTGGCGCTCAACGGCCACGTCCACAGGCGCCATGCGCCGGTGCGGATCGGCGACACGCTGTGGGTCAACCCGGGCAACATCACCCGCGGCTCGATCGACCTGATTGCCCACGTGCCGGCCGTCTTCGTGCTCTCGGGCGATCTCTCGCTCGGCGAGGAGCGCCTGCCCTTCGCGGCGGACGTGTTCGACCTCACCGGCCGCCAGGTCGCCGCCGACGCCTCGCCGGAGGCGATCGGCCGGGTCGAGAGCGCCTTCGTCTCCCTTCTGCAGGCCGAGACCACCACGGACCTCGCGCGCAGCGACGACGGCGCCCTGATCCGCGAGGAGATCGAGGCGAAGTTTTCTCGCGATGAGACCCCGGAGCCGGTGCGGGCGGCGATCCGCTCGCTGGTCGAGGCGGCCGTGGCGAAGCGGGGTACTTGAGAGCGTGCGCAGGCCCGGTCGACTTTGACGACCGGGCCTGCCTTCCAGATGACGAACGCAGAGGAAGCGGTTCAGCCCGCCATCGCCTCCGCCGGCAAGGCGAAATCGAGGTTGGTCGGCTCCGGGCGGACGCGGGCGAGCACCGTGGCCTCATCCTCCGGGGAGGCCTCGCGGAGGGCGAAGCCGCCGGCCCAGGCCCGGCCGCTGCCCCGGAGATAGAAGCCGAAATGCAGGGTCTCGGCCTCCTCCGGGACGTCGAGCACGATGCGCCGGGCGGTCCAGCCCCGCGTACCGGTGAGCGGCCCGTCGACCGCCCGCTCCTCCATGTTGTCGAAGGCGACGCTCCGTCCGATCGCGGCGTCGGCCCGCAGCCACAGGGTGGCGGCACCCACGACGTCCCGCACCCGCAGCTCGGCGCTGAGGCAGACCCGGCGCCCGCGGAACGGTGCGGCCGCGACGCTCTGCATCAGCGTGGCGAACCCCTTCTCCATCGCCGCGTAGGCGGGATCGTCCTCGGCATAGCGGCAGCGGATCAGGGCCGCCCGGCCGCCGCCGTGGGACGTGGTGGGATCGACGCCCATCTCGTAGAGATGCGGCTTCGACCCGGAGACGATCCAGCCTGCCGGCGGCACCAGAGCGGCCTCCCGTGCCGGCTCGACCGGCGCCGTCAGGCGGGCGGACAGGATGTTCCAGTTGTCGAAGCCGAACTGCCGGGCGACGATCTCCAGGCACTCGCCGTGGGACAGGGCCGTACCCCGCCGGCTCAGTTCCTCGCGAAGGGTCTTCGCCATCACCTTGGCGTCGCGATAGGTGCGCATGATCCAATCCCTGCTCGCGGGCGAACCAGAGAGATCAGGGCCTGCCTTGCTGACCGGTTCGCCCGACGGACGGGGAAGAACGGGTGCGCCTCGCGAACGATGCATTCACCGAACCCCGGACGGGGCGCAGGCGGCGGGCTGCATCGGCCCGACTGCGATGAAACGGCGAGTCGGGCCGCTGCGTCAAGCCCGGTGCCTCAGAACCCGAACGGATCCGGATAGGGCAGCGACCGCCGCCGCACCGGCGTCTCCGGCAGGATCGGGCGGCTGATATCCACCGCCACCAGTCCCTCGACCGCGAGGGCCAGCACCGCCGCGACGCCGTCCTGGGCGTTGATTGCCATGGCGGCGCATTCGACGAGGCGACCGGTGCCGCACTCGTCGAGGTGGTGCAGGATCCGCACGCGATCACCGGCCGAGACGTAGGCCCGGCGGCAGGCCATGATCAGGCGCACGGTCGAGATCCGCGGCTCGGCCCGCAGGGTCGCGGCGCTCTCGATGACGAAGCGGCGGCCGTCCTCGGCCACCACCGGCTCCCCCGCCACGTAAGCCGTGCGGAAGGGGTGCCGCCCGAGATCGCCCTCCGCCACCACGTCGACGAGGAGCCCCGGCTCATCGGTGCGCACCTGCTCGAAATCGGCGGCGTGCTCGACCACCGTGTCGCCGAGCGTCAGGCGGACCGGATTGGGCGCGGCGCGCAGGCGCTCCACCACCGGATCGAGCGCCGCGATGGCGAGGAAATCCGCGACCAGGGCAGGACGCGGCACCGCCGGGACCAGCGCGGTTCCACGGCGGGGCGCCGTGCCGCGCACGGCGCTGCGGCGCTGGCCCGGGCGTTCGAGCAGGGTCGCGGAATCGAGGAGGGCGGGGGTGCTCATGCGGGGCTCCGGGGGCCGGGACCGGCGCCGATCCGCCGTCCTGCCGAAGTTCTGGGGGCGTGACGCTTCAGGAACATTTAGCGAACATGCCTGCTCGGGGCAACGCCCATGCAATCGTCGCCGTGACAGCGCGGCCGTTCCGGGTGGGGGATCGTCTGCGCCGGGCTGCGCGCTCGCGCGAGGGCGCGACAAAACATCATCCGCCGACGACGTTTATTCTGGCATCGGCATCGCGAAAACGCTCGCGCATCACTACATGCCATGGTAGGGAACAAATGTGGAACCGGCCGATTCCCCCGCCCGTCCGGAGCCGCTGTCAGCAGGTGAGATCGATCGAGATGAGCGCAACCACGGACAAGCAGATCGCGGACATCCTCGCCACCTACGGCGAGCCCCTGGCCGGCAACGTCTGGCGCGTGCAGGGCACGGCCGTGATCTACCACAAGGCCCTGGAGCGGATCGCCGTGCAGGCCCGCATCCGCTTCGACGCCCCGGTGATCGTGCGGGCCGAGCGGGACGAGGCGGTGATCCTGGTGACGGGCCACATGCCGGGCCCGAACGGCGACCGCACCGAGTGGTCGATCGGCGAGGCCTTGATCGGCGTGAACTACCGCGTCTCCGGCAAGCAGGCGGCCTACGTCTTCGCGATGGCGGAGAAGCGGGCCAAGGACCGGGTGATCCTGAAGCTCGCCGGCCTGCACGGCCTGCTCTATTCCGAGGACGAGGCCGACGAGTTCAAGGCGAGCCGGCCCGATCTGGTGGCGGCGAACCAGTCGCGCCGGCCCGAGCCGGTGCGCGAGCCGCAGGAGACGGAGGAAAGCGACCGGGAGAGCGGGGCCGCGAACGATGCGGACCTCCGTTCCGGCGAGGAGACGGGCCGGACCGAGGCCGGTTCGTCGGAGGCGGACCTGACCGCCCGCATCGACCAGGCCCAGTCGATCAACGCGGTGACCGACCTGATGCTCGCGCCCGAGACGCAAGCGGCGCTGTCCGCGATGCCGCCGGGCGTGCGCGACGAGGTGCGCGAGCACGCCAAGGCCCGCCTCGTCGCCCTCGGCTGGCCGGCCCGCAGCAACGCCAAGTCCCGCAAGGCCGCGGTGGCGTGATCGCCGGACCGGTGTTGATTCGACAGGGGCCGTCCGCTCACGCGGGCGGCCCTTATCTTTAGCCCCTCGCCCTCCTGACCGGATCGTGACCGTGGACGACCTGCCTTCGCGCTTGCCCTCGCGGTCCCCGCACGCAAGATCGCGCGCCGGCGCGAACGGGCGCCACTGAACGGGAGGATACCGGATGGCGATGAGCGACGACGCGCGGACGAACGACCTCGAGCAGCTCGACGGTCTGGTGATCCCGCCCTTCTCCCGGCGCGGCTTCGTGATGACGAGCCTGATGACCGGGCTGACGCTCGCCACCACCCGGGTCGAGGCGCAGGCCATCCACACCGACGAGGCCGGTATCGTCGCCGGTGAGGTGCGGATCCCGGTCGGCGACGGACCGATGCCGGCCTACCGGGCGATGCCGCAGGGTCCCGGCCCGTTCCCGATCGTGCTCGTGGTCGAGGAGATTTTCGGGGTCCACGACTACATCAAGGACATCTGCCGGCGGCTCGCCAAGGCCGGCTACACCGCCGTGGCGCCGGAGCTCTTCGCCCGCCAGGGCGACGTCTCGAAGATGACCGATGTGCAGGAGATCGTCCGCGAGGTGGTCTCGAAGACCCCGGACGCGCAGGTGATGGGCGATCTCGACGCCACCGCCGCCTGGGCCGCCGCCGAGGCCAAGGGCGATCCGGCCAAGCTCGGCATCACCGGCTGGTGCCGCGGCGGGCGCACGGTGTGGCTCTACGCCGCCCACAGCGCCAGCCTGAAGGCCGGCGTCGCCTGGTACGGCAATTTCGGCGGCAACCGCACCGGCATCCAGCCCAAAACCGCCGCCGACGTGATCCCGGACATCCGCGCGCCGATCCTCGGCCTCTACGGTGCCGCCGACACCGGCATCCCGGTCGCCGACGTCGAGAAGGCTAAGGCCGCCGCGAAGGCTGCGGGCAAGACCGTCGACATCGTGATCTTCCCGGACGCGCCGCACGGCTTCCACGCCGATTACCGCCCGAGCTACCGCAAGGGGCCGGCGGAGGAGGGCTGGGGACGGATGCTGGCGTGGTTCCGCGACCACGGCGTCGCCTGATTCGCGGCCCGGCGCCGGGCCCAGTCTTGCATTGCTGCAACACCTCGGGAAGGATGCACGCAGGGTCCCGGGAGCTATGCAACCAGTGGGCCGCAAGCTCGTTCCCTGCACATGACCGAGTCCAGCGCCGCCGCGAAGACCCAGCCCGTGATCCTGGTCGTCGAGGACGAACCGGAGGAGCGTTTCCTCGCGGCCACGCTGCTGGAGGAAACGGGTTTCCGCGTCATCGAAGCCGAGACCGCCGAGAAGGCGCTCGCGATCCTGCGCGAGCGCGGCGACGAGGTGAACGTCGTCTTCTCGGATGTGCGGACCCCGGGCCAGATCGGCGGCTTCGAACTGGCACGGATCATCGGCGTCACCTGGCCGCGGGTCCACGTGCTGCTCACCTCCGGCGATGCCGGCGACCAGCCGAGCGACCTGCGGATGTCGGCGACCTTCATCCCCAAGCCGTGGCGCGCCCTCGACATCCTGACCCTGGTCGAGCAGGCCGCCGGCTACCACACCGGCGGCGACGCGCACTGAGCGTCACCTGACCTCGAAGATCCCGTCGACCTCGACGCTGGCATTGGCCGGAAGGCTGGCGACGCCGATCGCCGTGCGGGCGTGGCGCCCGGCCTCGCCGAACAGCTCCGCCATGAGGTCCGAGGCGCCGTTGACCGCCTTCGGCACGTCGGGCCAGCCCTGCTTCACCTGCACGAAGCCGCCGAGGCGGTGGCAGCGCACCACCCGGTCGAGGTCGCCGTCGAGAGCGAGGCTCAGCGAGGCGAGCAGGTTCAGCGCGCAGATCCGTGCCGCCTCCTGACCCGTCGCGATGTCGGTCACCGGGCCGGTGAAGCGCACCTCCCCCTCCCACTCGCAGATCTGGCCGGCGAGCCACAGCGTCGTGCCGATGCGCGAGAACGGCAGGAAAGCGCCGCGGGGCGCGGGCACACGCGGCAGCGCGAGGCCGAGGGCGGCAAGGCGGCGGGCGGGCTCGCCGCGCAGGGTGGGGGCTTGGGTCATCGACAGGTCTCGGGGTTCTATCGCGAATCAGTAGTTGCGCGCGCCGGGGATCGGCGGCGGTACGACGAAGACGCCACTGGGGGCGGCTGGCGGTGCGATACCCGGCCCGTAGGGTGGGGGGCCGTAGCGATCATAGCGGTCGTAACGGTCCGCCCGGGAGCGGTCGTCCCAACGGCTTTCCGCATCGCGGCGGCCGCGGTCGTCCCAGTCGCGGCGGCGGCCGACATCGCGATCCCGGTCGCGGCGCCGGGGCATGATCTCGTCCGGATCGCGGCTGCCGAACTCCCGCCGGTCGCGGTCGCGCGGGCCGTCATCGTCGTCGGCGCTGAAGCGCGGGCTATCCGCGTCGCGCGGGCCGTAGCCGCCGTCCCGTTGCGCCGCGGCGGGAGAGGCGAGGAAGCCGGCGAGCAGGGTCGCGGCGAGCACGAATCTCATCGGGAAGGAGCCGTCCTTAGGAAGAGGTGAATCAGGCGACGGGCTGGTCGTCGCCCGCCGTATATTCACGCCACAGCAGCACCAGGGCCGCCATCACCGCCGGCCCCAGAAACAGGCCGAGCAGCCCGAAGCTCTCGACGCCGCCGAGGATGCCGAGCAGCACCCACAGGAAGGGCAGGCGGGTGGCCCCGCCGATCAGGACCGGGCGCACGAAGTGGTCGGCCACGAAGGTGACGACGAGGCCGGCGACCGCCACGACGATCGCCGCCGTCACGCCCCCTTGCGCGGCGGCGAGGAGCGCGGCGAGGCCGAAGGCCACGGGCGCCCCGAACGGGATCATCGCGGCGAGCGCCGTGAAGGCGCCGAGCAGCACCGGATGCGGCACGCCGGCGAAGAAGTAGACCACGCCGAGGAGAAAGCCCTCGCCCAAGCCGACCAGCACCAGCCCGTCGACGGTGCCGTGGACTGACGCCGCCATCTGGCGCGCCACCCGCTCGCCCCGCGGGCCGAACAGGCGGCGGGCGGCCGAGAGCCCCTGCGCGGCGAGCCCCGGGCCGTCGCGGAAGAGGAAGAACAGGGTCAGCAGGGTGAAGCCGAACAGCATCGCCCGGTGGACGATCTGGCTGCCGAAGGTGCGCCCGAAGCCGACGAGCGAGGAGTGGTTGATCGACTGGTCGACGCGCTTCAGCACCTCCGACGAGCCCTGCGGATGGCTCAGGTTCTCCTGCCACCAGGCCGACACCTGCGCGGCGCCGAAGGGCAGGCGGACGACGAAGTCCGGCACCGGCCAGCCCTGCTCCTCGATCTGACGCCAGAACGCCACCGCATCGTGCGCCTCCCGCGCCGCCTGGATGGCGACGACGATCAGCGGCACCAGGATCACGAGGGCGACCGCGAGGGTGAGGAGGGCCGGCCACAGGATGTTGTGCTTGCCCGGCCTCTTGATCCGCACCAGCCGCTCGCGCAGCGGCCACAGGGCGATCGCCAGGATCACCGCCCAGACCAAAGCCGGCAGGAACGGATGCAGCACCCAGATCCCGAGGGCGCCGAGCGCGATGACCAGGGCCGCGCGCGCGACGGCGGAGGTGCCGGTCGCGGGATGCGGCGAGGGCGGCGGCGTGGGTCCGGGCCTCGGGCCGGTCGGGGGCTTCACGTGTTCCATGCCGGATTAATCCTCGCCGCGCTGCGGACGCGTCATCCGACCTGACCTAGGGCAGGGCGCGCCTTGGTGCAGGGCATGCCTGGGAAACGGCGCGCGGTTGCCGGCCCGGCCCCCCTCGTGTATGCGGGCCCCTCGGCCGGGTACGACCCGGCGGACTCTTTTCTTGGGTCGGTGGTTTCGTGGCCGGGGCGCGGGCGGTGCCCGAAGGTCGCGCCGTTCGAGCCAGACCTCAGCAGGAAGACGGCTGCACGTCCATGTCCGACACTTTCGACCGCGTCGCCACCATCATCGCCGACGTCGCCGACATCCCGCGCGAGAAGATCACGCCGGAGAGCCACGCCATCGACGATCTCGGCATCGACAGCCTGGCCTTCCTCGACATCGCGTTCGAGATCGACAAGACCTTCGGCATCAAGCTGCCGCTCGAGCAGTGGACCCAGGAGGTCAACGAGGGCAAGGTGCCGGCCGAGCAGTACTTCGTGCTGAAGAACCTCTGCGAGCGCATCGACGGTTTGGTGGCCGAGAAGGCCGCCAAGGTCTGATCCGGCTGTAGGCGGTCGCGGGGATGCGCCTCGAATACTTCGACATGATCGACCGGGTCGTGAGCTTCGACCGCGAGGGCGGACGCCTCGCGGCGCTCGCCACCGTGCCGATGGAGAGCCCGGTCTTCGAGGGACACTTCCCCGGCTACCCCCTGGTGCCGGGCGTGCTCCTCACCGAGACGATGGCGCAGGCCTCCGGCTACCTGCTGCTCGCCCGGGCCTCGTTCAGCCACATGCCGTTCCTGATGGGCGTCGACAAGGCGCGCTTCCGCTCCTTCGTCGGCCCCGGGGCCGTGCTGGAGGTCGAGGCGAGCCTGGAGCATGACGGCTCGGGCTACGCCGTGACCAAGGCGGCGATCCGGGCCGAGGGCAAGCCGCTCTGCAGCGCCGATCTGCGGTTCAAGACCATGCCGTTCCCGGACGGGCTCGACGCGCCGATGCGCGAGCGCGCCGCCCGCATTGGCCTCCTCGACGGAGTGTGAGTCGTGACACGACCAGTCGTCGTCACGGGCCTGGGGCTCGTGTCCTGCGCCGGCGAGGGCGTCGAGGCGCATCTCGCGGCCTATCGCTCCGGGAGCGCCCCCCGCACCGACGCCGAGACCTTCGCGCCCTACCCGGTGCACCCGGTCGCTCCCCTGACCCTCGACGGGCAAATTCCCAAGAAATCCGACCAGCGGCAGATGGAGCCGTGGCAGCGCCTCGGCGTCTACGCCGCTGGCCTCGCCCTCGACTCCGCCGGCGCCAAGGCGGATGCGGCGCTGAAGAGCGCCATGCATCTCGTCGTGGCGGCGGGCGGCGGCGAACGCGACTACGCGGTCGACGGCCAGATCCTCACCGGCCTGCGCAACGCGGCCGATCCCGGCCCCTACCTCAACGAGCGCCTGCAGAACGACCTGCGGCCGACGCTGTTCCTCGCCCAGCTCTCGAACCTGCTCGCCGGCAACATCGCCATCGTGCACGGGGTCACGGGCGCCTCGCGCACCTTCATGGGCGAGGAATCGAGCGGCGTGGATGCCCTGCGCATCGCGCAGAGCCGCATCGCGGCGGGCCAGCTCGACATCGTGCTGGTCGGTGGCTCGTACAATGCCGAGCGCGCCGACGTGCTGCTGATCCACGAGATGGGCGGCTTTCTCCGTAAGCCCGATTACCGCCCGGTCTTCGCGCGCGGCGGCGCGCCCGGCTTCATCCTCGGCTCCGGCGCCGCCTTCCTGGTGCTGGAGGCCGAGGAGCACGCCGAGAGGCGCAGCGCCCGGGCGCTCGCCCGGCTCGACGCGGTGGCGAGCGACCGCACGAAGCGCCGCGACGGCAGCATCAGTGAGAGCCTGGCGAATCTCTGGGGCCAGGCCGGTCTGTCCGCGCCGGACGCCGTGATCTCGGCCGCCACCGGCTGCGCCGGCATCACGGACGAGGAGCAGGCCGCACTGAGGGATCTCGCGCCGGGGGCGCCGGTCCGGGCGCTCGGCGACCTCACCGGTCACACGCTGGAGGCCGCCGCGCCCTTCGGCGCCGCTCTCGCCGCCGCCCTGGTGGCCGGGGCGGAGGCGCGCGAGGTCGCCGTCACGGCGGTCGGCCATCGCCGGGGCGAGGGCGTGCTGCGCCTCACCCGCATAGGGGAGACCGCAAGGGACACCGTAAGGGGCACAGAATGAGCCGCGACCGCGACGCGATGGGCCGCCCGTTGGTGGCGGTCACCGGCATCGGCGTGGTGACCTCGCTCGGCCAGGGCACCGCCGACAACTGGGCCGCCCTGACCGCGGGGCGCTCGGGCATCCACACCATCACCCGCTTCCCCACGGAGGGCCTGCGCACCCGCATCGCCGGCACGGTCGATTTCATCGCCGCCGACCCGATGGTGGCGCCGATGCTCTCCCAACGGTTCGCCGAGGCCGCCGCCGACGAGGCGGTGGCCCAGGCGGGGCTCTCGGGCGACTTCCCGGGGGCGCTGTTCATGGCGGTGCCGCCGGTCGAGATCGAATGGCCGCAGCGCCAGGCGCTGGCCGAGGCCGCGGGCACGGCGGGCGACGTCACCTATGCCGACCTGCTGCGAGCCGCAGGGACCCGGCGTTTCGACGAGTGGCACGACCTGTTCATCTTCGGCACCGTGGCCGACCGCATCGCCGACCGCTTCGGCACAAGGGGCTCGCCGATCTCGCTCTCGACCGCCTGCTCGTCGGGCGCGACCGCGATCCAGCTCGGCGTCGAGGCGATCCGGCGCGGCGAGGTCGAGGCGGCGCTCTGCATCGGCACCGACGGCTCGGTGAATCCGGAATCGCTGATCCGGTTCTCGCTGCTCTCCGCCCTCTCGACCCAGAACGACCCGCCGGAAGCCGCCTCGAAGCCCTTCGCCAAGAACCGCGACGGCTTCGTGATGGGCGAGGGCGCCGCCGCCCTGGTGCTGGAGGACGCCGCCCGGGCACGCGCCCGCGGTGCCCGCATCCTCGGCTACGTGCTCGGCTGCGGCGAGAAGGGCGACGGCTTCCACCGCACCCGCTCGAGCCCCGACGGCGCGCCGATCATCGCGGCGATCCGGGCGGCCCTCGACGATGCCGGCCTGCATCCCGACCGGATCGACACGGTCAACGCCCACGGCACCGGCACGCCGGAGAACGACAAGATGGAGGCGATGGGCTGCCTCGCGGTGTTCGGCGAGCGCATGCGCTCGGTGCCGATCTCCTCCAACAAGTCGATGATCGGCCATACCCTCACCGCCGCCGGCGCGGTCGAGGCGGCGTTCTCGCTCCTCACCATCGCCCACGGCCGGGTACCCCCGACCCTGAACTACGCCGTGCCCGATCCGGCGATCCCCCTCGACGTCGTCACGACCGCCCGGGACGTGCCGGTGACGACGGTGCTGTCGAACTCCTTCGGCTTCGGCGGGCAGAATACCTGCCTGGTGTTCGGGGCAGAGCCAGTATGAGCACCCCGATCCACAACAGGCGCGTCCTCGTCACCGGCGGCGGGCGGGGCCTCGGCGCCGAGATCGTGCGGGCGCTGGCGGTCTCCGGCCACGACGTCGACTTCACCTATCGCGGCTCGAAGGACTCGGCCGAGGCGCTGGCGCTGGAACTCACCGCGCTTCACCCCGCACAGCGGATGCGGCCCCACCCGCTCGACCTGTCGGACAAGGCGGCCCTCGAGGATTTCTGCGGCGTGATGGAGGGCGAGGCGATCTTCGGCCTCGTCCACAATGCCGGCCAGCCCTGCGACAGCCTCGCGGCGGTCCTCGACCAGGACCGCGCGGAAGGCGCGATGCAGGTCAATTTCTGGTCGCTCACCCGCCTCGCCAAGGCGCTGGTGCGGCCGATGACCCGGGCGAAGGCCGGGCGCATCGTCGCCATCGGCTCCGTGGCGGCGCTCCGGGCCAATCCGGGCAACGCGGCTTACGCGGCGAGCAAGGGCGCGCTGATCGCCTATTGCCGGACGCTCGCGATCGAGTCGGCCCGCCGCGGCGTCACCGTCAACGTGGTGGCGCCGGGCTTCATCGACACCGACATGATGGCGCCCTATGCCGCGCATCGCGCCGGGATGGAGAAACAGATTCCGGCCGGGCGCTTCGCCGCACCGGCGGAGGTGGCCGATCTCGTCGCATTCCTGCTGAGCCCCGGGGCGGGCTACATCACCGGTGCGGTGCTGCCGGTGGATGGCGGGCTCACCGCGATGATGGGCATCCACCGCAGCTGACGAAACGGACCATGCGGCTCCCCCACTTGCCCGCACGCTTGCGCGCCGCCGCCGTGGCGGCCTTCCTCCTCGGTCCGGCCTGCGCGCAGGCGCAGGATTTCGGACGGCTGGACTTCTTTCGGGTCGAGGGGCTGCCGCCCGGCGACACGCTGAGCATCCGCGAGGCCCCGGACGCCGATTCGCCGGCCATCGGCCAGGCCCCGCCCCGGGGCCGCCTGCGCGGCTTCGGCTGCACCAACGACACCCCGAGCGGCCTGACCTGGTGCCGGGTGAAGCTCGGACCGATCGTCGGGTGGGCGCGGCGGCGGTATCTGACGCCGGAGTGAGGCGCGTTCGAGACACGATAGGACCCTGATGAAAGCCCTCCAGCTCTTCGGCGACCGCGACCTGCGCCTGACCGAGGTCCCCGACCCGGACGCCCCCGGCCCCGGCGAGGTGCAGATCCGGGTCCGCGCCGTCGGCCTCAACTTCATCGACGTGTGGGGCTTTCGCGGCATGGCCTTCGCCAAGCGCAAGCTGCCGCTCACCGTCGGCGCCGAGGCCGCCGGCGAGGTCGCCGCGCTCGGCGAGGGCGTCGAGGGGCTCGAGGTCGGCGACAAGGTCGCGCCCTACGGTGCGCTCACCTGCGGCCAATGCCGCGCCTGCCGCGAGGGCCGCGACAACCTCTGCGAGGATGTCGGCGGCGTGCTCGGCTTCCACGTCGACGGCTTCGCCCGCGAACTCGTCAACCTGCCGGCGCGCCTCGTCGTGCGGGTGCCGGACAGCGTGAGCTTCACCGACGCCGCCTGCGCGCCGATCGCCTTCGGCACGGTGCAGCACATGCTGTTCGACAACGCCAAACTCGAACCCGGCGAGACGATCCTGGTCCATGCCGGCGGATCGGGCATCGGCACGACCGCGATCAAGATGGCGAAGGCGATCGGCTGCACGGTGTTCACCACCGTCGGCGACGACGCCAAGGGCGAGAAGGCGAAGGCCCTGGGCGCCGACCACGTCATCAACTACCGCACCGAGCGCTTCGAGGGCGAGGTCCGCAAGGCCACCAAGCGCAAGGGCGTCGACGTGGTGTTCGAGCATGTCGGGCCGGAGACCTGGAACGGCTCGCTGCTCTGCCTGAAGCGCGGCGGGCGCCTCGTCACCTGCGGGTCGACGTCGGGCGTCTCCACCACCATGAACCTGATGCAGCTGTTCCAGCAGCAATACCGCATCACCGGTTCGTTCGGCTGCCGCATCGCCAACATCCGCGACGCGCTCGCCAAGATGGCGGACGGGATGAATCCGGTGATCGACACCGTGCTGCCGCTGGCCGATTTCGCGCAGGGGCTGGAGCGGCTCGAGTCGCGCAAGGTGTTCGGCAAGATCCTCGTCACGCTTTGAAGGCCACGGTCGCGCAAGAAGTGTGCGGGGACCACCCGTACACCCTTGCGCAATCCGGTCGGGCGGGAGAAGAGGCGACGTGCAGGGCGTGATGATCCTGCGCGATCCCGCCCCTTTGCCCGTTCTCCTGACCGGATTGCTTCGTGAGATCATCGTGCTGCGCCTGAAGCTGAGGCTCTACCGCGCCCTGTCCCGCCTCGCCGGCCTGCCGATGGTCTTCGTGATCCGCGCCCTCTTCGCGCTCGCCCGCGGGCTCGGCCCCGCCCGCGCCGCCGCCGCCGGGGCGGCGATCGCCCGGGCGGTCGGGCCGCGTCTGCCCTCGCACCGCACCGCCCTCAAGAACCTGCGCCAGTCCTTTCCCGAGAAGAGCGAGGCCGAGATCGCCGCGATCGCGCTCGGCTCCTGGGACAATCTCGGCCGGACCGGGGCCGAGTACGCCCATCTCGCCGAGATCTTCGACTACGACCCGGACGCCGCAGAGCCGGGGCGGATCGAGGTCGAGGGCATCGAGCAGTTCTTCGCACTCCGCGACGACGGCAAGCCGGGGCTGATCTTCTCGGCCCATCTCGGCAACTGGGAGCTGCCGGCGATCTGCGCCGCCCGCTTCGGCCTGGAGGCGAGCGCGGTGTTTCGCCCGCCGAACAGCCCGGCGGCGGCACAGCTGGTGCAGGAGGTGCGCCGCGCCACGATGGGCGGCCTGACGGCGGCCGGGCCCGGCGCCGCCTTCAGGATGCAAGGCGTGATCGAGCGCGGCGGCCATCTCGGCATGCTGGTCGACCAGCATTTCACCCGCGGCGTGGTGGTGGAATTCCTCGGGCAGCCGGCCCTGGTGAACCCGCTCCTGGCCAAGCTCGCCCGGCACTACGATTGCCCGGTCCACGGCGTGCGGGTGATCCGGCTGCCCGGCGACCGGTTCCGCCTGGAACTGACCCCGGCGCTGACCCTGCCGCGGGACGCGAGCGGCGCGGTCGACGTGCAGGGCGCCATGCAGGCGATGACCGACGTGATCGCGGGATGGGTGCGCGAGCACCCCGAGCAATGGCTGTGGATGCACCGGCGCTGGCGCCCGGCGATGCTGCCCCGGGCGAGCGCTCCGGCGCCGGCCCCTCCCGCCCCCCAGTCCCAGGCCCATCACTCTCAAGCCCCGCACTCTCAAGCCTCAAGCTAACGTGACTTCTCTCCGCCCGCCGCCCGGGTGTTGATTGACGGTATGATGCGTGTCCTCCTCCATCGCCTGCTCGCCGGCCTGATCCCGGCCTGCCTCGGCCTTCTCGGCCCGGCGCGCGCCGAGGACGCGGCCCCGCGGGCGGTGGTCGAGCTGTTCACCAGCCAGGGCTGCTCGGCCTGCCCGCCGGCGGACCGGCTGGTGAACGAGCTGGCGCGCGATCCCGGCGTGATCGCGCTCACCCTGCCGGTGACCTACTGGGACTATCTCGGCTGGAAGGACACGCTCGCCAGCACCTCGTTCACCGCCCGCCAGCGTGCCTATGCGGGCATGCGCGGCGACCGGCAGGTCTTCACCCCGCAGGCGGTGGTGAACGGCGCCGCGACGGTGGTCGGCTCCGACCGGGCGGCCCTGGAGCGCAGCATCCGCGATCCCGGCACCGCCGCGAGCCTGCCGGTGCCGGTCCGCAGCGAGGCCGCCCCCGACCGCATCGTGATCGAGGTCGGTCCGGCCCGGGAACCCGGCCGCAGCGCGGAAGTGTGGCTGCTGCCGGTCGCCCGCGCCCGCGAGGTCGCGATCGGGCGCGGCGAGAATCGGGGGCGCACCGTCACCTACCGCAACGTGGTGCGGGGCATGCACCATGTCGGCTCGTGGCGCGGGACGCCGGCCCATTACGAGGTGCCCCGCACCGCGCTGGCGGTGGCCGACGCCGATTCCTACGTCGTGGTGCTCCAGGCCGAGAATAACGGGCCGGGGCGCATCCTGGGGGCTGCCAAGGGGCCGGGCTTGTGAGAGCCTGCTCGACGATGACAGACATGGATTCCGTCCACCGCCTCGTCGTGAGGTCGTGAAGGGGACGAGAGCGGCGCCGAGAGAACGCGTCGCCAGGAGGAGACGCGCGTGACCGGTCCGACCGATATCCCCGCCCACACCCTGCCCGAGCGCAACCGCCGGGTGCTGCTCGCCCGCCGGCCGGCCGGGATCCCGCAAGCCGAGGATTTCAGCCTCGACGCCGCCCCGGTGCCCGAGCCGGGCCCGGGCGAGATCCTGGTGCGCAACCTCTACCTCTCGGTCGATCCGGCGCAGCGGGGCTGGGCCAGCGCCGAGGCCAATTACTCGCAGCCCGTGCCCCTCGGCGGGCCGATGCGGGCGCTGGCGGTCGGCGTGGTGGTGCGCTCGAACAGCCCCGACGTCGCCGAGGGCGAGTTCCTGTACGGCTGGTTCGGCTGGCAGGATTACGCCGCCGTACCGGTCTCGGCGATCTTCCGGCACTGCACCGAGGCGGTGCCGCTCTCGGCCCATGCGGGCCTGCTCGGCCTGAACGGGCTCACCGCCTATCTCGGGCTGATCGCGCTCGGCCGGCCGCAGCCGGGCGAGACGGTGCTGGTCTCGACGGCTGCCGGCGCCGTCGGCTCGCTCGTCGGCCAGATCGCCCGCAATCTCGGCTGCCGCCCGATCGGGCTCACCGGCGACGATGCCAAGGTCGCCCGCTGCCGCGAGGCGTTCGGGTATGCGGAGGCCTACAACTACCGCACCGACGACTGGGCCGCCGCGCTGGGGCGCGAGGCGCCGGACGGGGTGAACGTGTATTTCGACAATGTCGGCGGGCCGATCCTCGACGCGGCGCTCCGCCGGATGGCGGTCGGCGGGCGGATCGTCCAGTGCGGCACCGCCTCGGTCGCGAGCTGGACCGAGACGCCGACCGGTCCCCGGGTCGAGCGCGAGATCCTGACCCGGCGCCTCGTCTGGAGCGGCTTCGTGGTGCTCGACCACAAAGTCCGGTTCGAGGAGGCGGTCGCCGCGCTGGCGGGCTGGCACGCGGAGGGCCGTATCGTCCTCGACGAGGACGTTTCTGCGGGCATCGAAGCCGCCCCCGGGGCGATCGCCGCGCTCTACCGCGGCGAGAACCGCGGCAAGAAGCTGATCTTCGTCGGATAGGCGTCGGGTTCGTCGCTTCCCCCGGCGCAGCTTTGGTCGAATGCGCGATTCGTGGCACCGAACCTCGTCGGGAGCAGGCCTGCCAGTCTGCGCGGCGCTCAATTGACACTGAGCGACTGAATATAATCCTAAAAAATAAATCGATACCTCATCCCGGCGGCGGGAACAGTTCCTGCGATTGACGCGCCTCGGGGACGCGTGCAGATGCGCGCGATCAAGACCGATCTCGTCGTCCCGGTCACCGGCCCCCATGAACGCCAGCGATCTCACCTTCGCGTCCAGCGACTTCCTGCGCGTCCTCGACGCGCGAGGCCTGACGGGCTCCTGGTGCTGGGTGTTCGCGACGAACACCCAAGTCTGGTCGCCCGGGCTGTTCCACCTGCTCGGATTGCAGCCGCACCTGTTCCCGCCGAGCTACGACCTGCTGCGCGGGATGCTGCATCCCGAGGACCGGGATACGATCGAGACCGCCGCGCAGGTGGTGCGGGGCGACCTGCGCCGCGAGCGCGTCGTCCGCGTCATCCGGCCGGACGGCACGATGCGGATCCTGTCCGCCAACGGCGAGGTCCACTACGCGCCGGACGGGCGGCCCCGTTCGGCGATGGGGACGTTCCTGGACGTCACGGACCGCGAGAGCCTGCGACTGACGCAGAGGGCCCGGCAACGCCAGTACCTCGCGCTCGTCGAGCAGTCGCGGACGCTCGTCTTCTCCCACCGCATCGGCTGGGAGACGCAGGCTTATCCGAGCTTCAGCAAGCTGCTGGCGCCCGACGACGACGAACTGGCCGCCGACCCCCTCGCGGCCATCGTGAAGGAGCAGCGCGAGACGACGCGGGAGATCCGCCTGCACGCGCTGGCGCACGGGCTGGTGCACCAGGGCACGACGCTGCTCCGGATGGCGGGGGGCATCCGGGAACCGTTCCGGAGCGTGATCGTCCCGGTCCGCAACCGCGCCGGCGAGATCGTCGAATGGACCGGGGTCATTGGTCCCGCCGACCAGTCTTCCGGCCAAGCGGTGTCGGACGGCCTGCGGCAGGGGCTAGAGCAGATGGTGCGGGGCCGTCACCTGCGCGCGGCGCGCGGCCTGCTCGGCTGGTCGATGTCGGTACTCGCAGAGGCGGGCGGCCTGTCGCTCTCCACCGTCCGGCGGCTCGAGGAGGATGCCGAGCATCAGGCGGACCGGTCGCGGCACAAGGCGGTCGCGGCCCTTCGCGGCGCCGGCATCCGCTTCATCGCGCTGGACGACGGCACCCTCGCGGTCGCCCGGGTCTGACCCTTTGCGAGGGCCGGAGCGCGGGGCTCCGGCCGGGGGGATCAGTCGACCCACTCGCCGCCCCGCATCAGCGGCTCGGACCGGCCGTCCGGCGTCACCCCGTCGACGTCGACCTCGGCCGAGCCGATCATCCAGTCGATGTGGATCAGGCTGCGGTTGGAACCGCGGGCGGCAAGGTCCTGCTCGCTCAATCCGGCTCCGCCGTTGAGGAAGCACTTGCTGTAGGCCTGACCGAGCGCGATGTGGCTCGCGGCGTTCTCGTCGTAGAGGGTGTTGCAGAACAGGAGCCCGGAGGCCGAGATCGGCGAGGAGGCCGGCACCAGCGCGACCTCGCCGAGGCGGCGCGCGCCCTCGTCGGTGTCGATCACCTTCGCCAGCACGTCGGCCCCGGTGCGGGCGCGCGAGTCGACGATGCGGCCCTCCTCGAAGCGGACCGCGATCCCGTCGATCAGGGTGCCCTGGTAGGAGAGGGGCTTCGTCGCGCTGACATGGCCCTGCACCCGCATCTTGTGGGGGGTGGTGAAGACCTCCTCGGTCGGGATGTTGGCGTTGCAGGTGATGCCGTTCTTCGCCGTGGCGGCGCCGCCGCACCATTCGTGGTCGTCGGCGAGGCCCACGGTCAGGTCGGTGCCGGGGCCGCGGAAATGCAGGGCGGCGTAGCGGCGCGCGTTGAGGGAAGCGGTGCGGTCGCTGAGCGCCCGGTTATGCGCCTCCCAGGCGCCGACCGGATTCGGCCCGTCGACCCGCGAGGCGGAGAAGATCGCGTCCCACAGCCGGGCGACCGCCTCGGTCTCGGGCAGTTCCGGAAACACCGTGCGGGCCCAGGCCGGCGTCGCCGCCGAGACGATGGTCCAGTTGGTGGCGAAGTTGGCGATCTGCTCGAGCGCCGGCATGTAGGCCTTGGACCGGGCGCGGTTGGCCCGCGCCACCTTGTCCGTGTCCTGGCCGGCGAGTAGCGAGGGATCATCGCCCGCGATGGCGAGGCGCGCGGCGCCGCCGCGATAGGCGTTCGCCATGCCCTCGTAGAGCCAGCCCGCCGCCTTGTCGAAGGCGTCGTCGTGGCCGTGCTCGAAGCGCGCCAGCGTCGCCTGGTCGTCGGCGAGCAGGGTCGTCACCACCGAGGCGCCGGCCTTGTAGGCCTCTGCGGTGATGCGGCGGGCGAGCGGCAGCGCGTCGAGGGGCGCCGTCATCACCAGTTCCTGCCCGGGCCGGAGCCCGAGCCCGACCCTCACGGCGACCTCGGCGAGCCGGTCGAGGCGGGCGTCGAAGTCGGGGGTGTTCGTCATGGGTGGGGACCTTCGGTTCGAACGTGATTGTCGTCGCGCGACTCATCGCGCGTCGATGCCGGGCGACAGGCTTGCATGAGCGGCATCCCGACCGCCAGCACCGTCTTTCGACGTCATCCCGGGGCCGCGCAGCGGAACCCGGGATCCATAACCGCCGACGATGCCGGACGAGGCGGCACGCTTTCCGACATATTTCGAAGCGTCGGCGGTTATGGATCCCGGGTTCTCGCCAAGGCTCGCCCCGGGATGACATCGAGGGTTTCAGCCGCGTTTCGGGAGTCAGGGCAGCCTTCACGAGCGGTCGGCGAAACCTCCGCTCACCCCACCCGCGTCCAGGCGATCCCGCCCAGATCCTCCCGGAAGGCGAAGCGGGCGAGGTGCTCGGCCACCACGCCCTGCATCCGGGTCAGAGCGTCGAGATCGGGCGCCTCGACCCGCAGGGTCAGGCCCTCCGGGTCGGCCTCGGCCGTGAAGCGGCGGCCTTCCCCGAACGGCACCACCCCGCGCTCCGGCGAGAAGGTCGTCTCGGGGAACTTGTGGCTCCAGTGCTTGCACAGCTGGGTGAGGTAGCGGCTCCCGCTCTCCGTATCGACGCGGGCCTGAGCCGCCAGGGTGACGGGCTCGCTCATGCGGCGTTCCCCGCATCCTGCAGCGCCGACCAGATCGCCTGCGGCGTCGCCGGCATGTTGATGTGGCGGATGCCGCGGGGGCGCAGGGCGTCGACGAGGGCGTTCATCACCGAGGGCAGCGAGCCGGCGCAGCCCGCCTCGCCGCAACCCTTCACCCCGAGCGGGTTGGTGGTGGCGGGCACGGCGTGGCTCTCGAAGCCCATGAACGGCGCGTCGGAGGCGCGCGGCAGGCAGTAATCCATGAACGAGCCGGTCACGAGCTGGCCCTGCTCGTCATAGGCCGTGCGCTCCATGAGCGCCTGGCCGATGCCCTGGACCACGCCGCCATGGAGCTGGCCCTCGACCAGCATCGGGTTCACCAGCGTGCCGAAATCGTTGACGGTGGTGTAGCGCACCACGGTCGCGACGCCGGTCTCGGGATCGACCTCGACCTCGGCGACGTGGCAGCCGTTCGGGAAGGCCGAGGGCGATTCCTTGTGGGTGTGGGCGACGTCGAGGCTTTTCGGCGCCGACGGGTCGGGCAGGCCGGACCGCACCTTGGCGGCGAGGTCCAGCAGGCCGATGCCCCGGTCGGTGCCGGCAATGGTGAAGCGGCCGTCGCGGAACTCGATGTCGGCGGGGCCGGCCTCGAGCACGGACGCCGCGGCCTCGCGGCCCTTGGCGATCACGAGGTCGCCGGCTTCGACGAGGGCCGTGCCGCTCGCCATCAGCGACTTCGAGCCGCCGGTGCCGCCGCCGGCGATGAGCTGGTCGCTGTCCCCCTGGAGCAGGCGGATCCGGTCGACCGGGATGCCGAGCCGGTCGTGCAGCACCTGGGCGAAGGGCGTCAGGTGCCCCTGGCCGTAATCGAGGGTGCCGGTGACAATCGTCACCGTGCCGTCGGCCTCGAAACGGATGCCGCCCATCTCGTTCTGCGGCGGCGCCGTGATCTCGAGATAGTCGCCGATGCCGATGCCCCGGAGCTTGCCCTCGGCCTCGCTCTCGGCGCGCCGGGCCGCGAACCCGTCCCAGTCGGCGGCGGCGAGCGCCCGGTCGAGCACCGCCGGGAAGTCGCCCGAGTCGTAGGTGAGGCCGGACGGGGCCTTGTACGGCATGTCCGCCGGGCGGATGTGGTTGCGGCGGCGGAGCTCCACCCGGTCGAGGTTCATCTCGGCGGCCGCGGTGTCGATCAGGCGCTCGATGAAGTAGTTGCCCTCCGGCCGCCCGGCGCCCCGGTAGGCGCCGATCGGCGTGGTGTTGGTGAACAGGCAGGCGACCTCGACGTCGAAGACGGGGGTGCGGTACACGCCGACCATGTTGCGGGCGATGTTCACGGTCTGGAACAGCGGTGCCAGCGGGTTGAGGTAGCCGCCCATATTGGCGCGGCCCTTCACCCGGAAGGCGAGGAAGTTGCCTTGCGGATCCAGCGCCAGATCGGCGGTCACCGCGACGTCGCGGCCGTGATGGTCGGACAGGAAGCTCTCGGAGCGCAGGTCGGTCCACTTCACCGGCCGGCCGAGGCGCTTGGCGGCCTCGAGCAGCGGCAGGTATTCCGGATAGACCGGCGCCTTCATGCCGAAGGAGCCGCCGACATTGCCGGTGAGCACCCGCACCTTGTCGCGCGGCTGCTTCAGGACGCCGTCGGCGAGGTTGTTGCGCAGGCCGAACACGCCCTGCGAACCGACATGCAGGGTGAAGCGCCCATCTTGCGGCTCGTAGACGCCGATCGCCGAGCGCGGCTCCATCGGGTTGATGACGAGGCGGTTGTTGAGGAGGTCGAGGGAGGTGACATGGGCCGCCTTGGCGAAGGCCGCCTCGGTCGCCGCCTGGTCGCCGGTGCGGAAGTCGAGGGCGAGGTTGCCGGGAGCGTCGTCGTGGAGAAGGGGGGCGCCCTCGGCCGCCGCCTCGTCGGGCGTCGTCACGACGGGCAGGTCCTCGATGTCGAGCACCACGGCCTCCGCGGCGTCGCGGGCCCCGGCCAGGGTCTCGGCCACCACCAGGGCGATCGGCTCGCCGACGTAGCGCACGCGGTCGAGGCTGAGGGACGGATGGACCGGCTTGCGCATCGGCGTGCCGTCCTGGTTCTTGAACGGCAGGGCGTTGCCGATCGTGCCGTATCCGTCGAGGTCCGCGGCTTTGATCACCGCGAGCACGCCCGGCATGGCGAGCGCCGCCTCGGCGTCGATCCCCCGCAGGTGGCCGTGGGCGATCGGGCTCCTCACGAACACGCCGTAAGCCTGGCCGTCGAGGGCGAGGTCGTCGGTGTAGCGGCCCTCGCCCCGCACCAGCACCGGGTCCTCGGCCCGCGGCACCGGCTGCCCGATGCCGAATTTCTGCGGAGTGGCGAAGTCGCGGGCGTCGGGACGGGCGTTCATGCCGGGGCTCTCCGGGATTCTTGTCAGCGTGAGCTAGCAACTTGGGGCCGTCATGCAAGACGCTGAGCTGGCAGGCCACCCCGGCGCGCAGGGCACGGCTCGCACGGGCGGCGTGACACCGCCCTTGCGGAAGGACGGTCGGGCACGGCACCCTCCCGCCGCCGACGCCCCTCGCGGCGCATCACCGACAGGCCGGCCCGATGTCCCTCTCGATCAACCTGCCGCTGATCCTCGCGGTGGCCTTCGTCTCCACCGCCAGCCCCGGCCCCGCGACCCTGGCGATCGCCGACACGGCGATGCAGGCCGGGCGCCGCGCCGGCCTGACCCTGGCGCTCGGCGTCGTGACCGGGTCGCTGATGTGGTCGATCGCCGCGGCGCTCGGACTCGCGGCGGTGATGGCCTCGAGCGCCTGGGCCCTCGAAGTCCTGCGCTACGCCGGCGGCGCCTACCTGATGCTGCTGGCGCTCAAATCCGCCCGCAGCGCGATCGTGGTACCACTGGCGGCGCCGCCGAGCCGGGCCTCGACCTCGCGGAACTACATCAAGGGGCTCGCCCTGCACCTGACCAACCCGAAGGCGATCCTGTTCTTCGGCTCGCTCTACACGCTCGGCCTCTCGGCCGAGACCTCCCACGCCGAACTGGCCCTGGTGATCGCGGTGGTCGGCCTGCAGAGCACGCTGATTTTCACCGGCTACGCCTGGCTGTTCTCGAACCGGCGCCTGGCGCAAGGCTACGGACGCCTGCGGCGCTGGTTCGACGGCGTCTTCGCCGTGCTGTTCGCTGGCGCGAGCCTGAAGATCCTCACCGCGCGGCTGACGCCGTGACGGAAGGAGCCGCGCTGGCGGCCCTCGCCCCGCTCTTCGAGGAGGTGTTCGGCGAGCCGGTCCCGCTCACGCCGGAGCTGACCGCCGAGGATGTCGAGGGCTGGGACTCGACCCGGATGATCGAGCTCGTCATCGCGGTCGAGGCGCATTTCGGCATCAAGCTCACGACTCGCGAGGTCGACGGCCTGTCGCGCGTCGGCGATCTCGCGGCCCTGGTCGCCCGCAAGGCGTGCGCGTGACCGCCGACCTGTCCTGGCTGCCCGCGCCGCCGCAGGATTTTGCCGCACGCCTCGCCGCGGCGGAGGCGCTGCCGGACCCGCAAGCCTGGGACGCGCTCGTGGCTCTGTCGCGCACCCGTCTCGACCCGGCGCGGACCAACCGGCTCGACCGGGTCGTGCAGCGGCGCTTCCCGGAAGACTCTCCGGCCGGCCCGGCCGTCAGGCTCGCGCTTCTCGGCTCCTCGACGCTGTCGCATCTCGCGGCCGGGATCCGGGTCGGGGCGTTGCGCCGCGACCTCCGGCTCATCGTGTGGGAGGGCGCCTACGGGCAGTACCAGCGGGAGATCGACGGCGACTCGCTGCGGGACGCCCGGCCCGATGTCGTGCTCCTCGCCCTCGACGCGGTGGAGCTCCTGGGGCCGGGCGACCCCGCCGCCGGGCCGGAGGCGGCCGGGATCGCCGACGCGCTCGGCCGGCTGCGCGCCCTCTGGGCGCGGGCGAGGGCCGCGCATGGCTGCACGGTGATCCAGCAGACGCTGCTGCCGACGGCGCTCCCCCTGATAGGCGCCAACGAGCACCGGATGCCGGGCTCGCTCGCCGCCCGCACCGCCCGCCTCAACGCCGCCTTGCGGGACGCAGCGGCGGAGGAGGGCGTCGACCTCCTCGCCCTCGACGACGCCGTCTCGCGCCACGGCCTGGAGTCCTGGCACGATCCCGCCCTGTGGCTGCGGGCCCGCCAGGCGGTGACGCCGGCGGCCGGGCCGCTCTACGGCGACCTCGTCGCCCGGCTGGTCGGGGCCCGGCTCGGCCGCTCGGCCAAGGCCCTGGTGCTCGACCTCGACGACACGCTCTGGGGCGGGACGGTCGGCGAGGACGGGCTCGACGGGATCGTGGTCGGACAGGGCTCTGCGCTGGGTGAATCCTTCCTCGCGCTCCAATCCTACGCCCGCGATCTGTCGCGCCGCGGCATCGTGCTGGCAATCTGCTCGAAGAACGATCCCGAGGCGGCCCGACGCCCCTTCGCCGAGCATCCCGACATGCTCCTGCGCCTCTCCGACTTCGCAGTCGTCGTGGCGAACTGGGACGACAAGGTGACGAACCTCCGGCGCATCGCGCAGGACCTCCGCCTCGGCCTCGACGCGCTGGTCTTCGTCGACGACAACCCGTTCGAGCGCGCCCTGGTGCGCGCCCATCTGCCGATGGTGGCGGTGCCGGAGGTCCCCGACGAGCCGGCGCTCGTCGCCCGCTGCCTCGCGGATGCGGGCTACTTCGAGGCTGCGACCCTGACCGACGAAGATCGCCAGCGTACGAAGGCTTACGCGCCGGACCGCCTTCGCCCGGCCCCGGCCGGCCCCGATCTCGCCGCGACCCTGGCGGGGCTCGGCATGCGGCTCGTCTGGCGCCCGTTCGATTCGATCGGGCTCCCGCGCATCGTCCAGCTCGTCAACAAGACCAACCAGTTCAACCTCACCACCCGTCGCCTGCGCGAGGCCGAGGCCGCCGCGCTGATCGAGGATCCCGCCGCCCTCACGCTGCAGTTCCGCCTCACCGACCGGCTCGGCGACAACGGCGTCATCGCCGTCGTGATCGGCCGGTTCGCCGGCGGCGACCTCGTCGTCGAGACCTGGCTGATGAGCTGCCGCGTCATTGGGCGGCGGGTGGAGGAGGGGACTCTGGCGATTCTGGCGGCGGAGGCCGCGCGCCGGGGCGCCCGGCGCCTCGTCGGGCTCTACCGCCCGAGCGGGCGCAACGGGATGGTGGCGGATCTCTACCCGCGCCTCGGCTTCAGGCCTGAGCCGGACGGGGAGGGACGGTGGGCGCTCGATCTCGCAGGTTACGCACCGCCCGCGGACCTGCCGATGGCGGTCGCGCCGGGTTGAGCGGGATCACCGCCGCAGCCGGTTCCCCAGCACGAAGCCGAACAGCCCCATCAGCACGATGCCGGTCCCGCCCTGAACCCCGACCAGCAGGTTGGTGACCCGTCCGACCGGCTTGATGCCGATCTCCGGCGGGTTCGCCGTCATCATGTTGAGGGCGCTGTAGCTCAGGAGATCGAGGGCGTTGTAGGTCGGCGCGGTGCTGCCCTCCGGGATCAGGCCGCCGGTGAGGCCGAACAGTCCCGCAAACACCACGATCAGCACCGCGAAGGCGCGAAACAGACGCGACAGGCTCTCGCCGTAATCGCACAGCCACTCGACGAAGCGGTCGGCGACCCAGCGGTAGCCGTGGCGCAGGACGCCCTTGCGCTCGTGCTCCCTCCACGCGGCCCGGAACAGCGCCCCGGCATGCAGCCGGCCCATGCGCCGGCGCCGGCGATAGGCCCAGCCGGCCTCGTCGCGGCTGCCGATGCTCTCGAAATTCTGCTCCAGTGCCAGGTAGCTGGCCTTGGCCGCCTCGTACTCGCCGGCGACCTCCTCGCCCACCGCCTCGCCGAGTTGCGCGGCGCGAAACCGCGTGCCGTTGAGCCAGGCGCCGGCGAAGCGCGCGTGACGCAAGCCGCAGGAGGAGAGGTCGAGCCGCACCAGCGTCGCGGCCGACAAATCGGCGCCCGAGAGATCCGCCCCGTCGAGCTTGGCACCGCTCAGCTTGGCGCTGCGCAGGCGCGAGCCGACCAGCCGCGCCTTGGTCAGGCTCGCTCCCTCGAAATCGGCGTGGGTCAGGTTGGTGTCGCAGAGATTCACCTCGTCGAGGCGCGCGCCGCGAAACCGGGTGTAGTCGGCGTCCGCCCCGGTGAAATCGGCCCCCCACAGGTCGGCGCCCGAGAAATCCGCGCCGTCGAGCAGGCTGCGCGGCAGGCGGGCGAAGCGCAGGGACGCGTCCCGGAAGCTCGCATCCTCCAGCATCGCCTCGGTGAAATCGGCCTGCCCGCCCGCCACGCCGGTGAAGCGGGCGCCGCTGAGATCGGCCTTGCCGAAATCCGCCTCCTCGATCAGCGCCCCAGAAAAATCCGCCGAGCGGGCCAGCGCCCCGTCGAGCCGGGCGCGCTTCAGGGTGGCGCCGGTGAGGTCGGCCTGCTCCAGGTCGCTGCCGGGCATCGCGGCGCCGGCGAGGTTCAGGCCCTGGCGGTCCGCATCCCACCACGCCGCCTCGCCGGCGAGCGGCGAAAGGCGCTGGCGGCTCAGATCCGCGGCGCGCAGGTCGAGGGGCCGGCCGTCCCGGTTCAGGGCCGTCCCATCCCCCGCCGCGATCTCGGCGAGGAGGGCCCTGACGCGCGGATCGAGCGGAGCTTGCGGGCGCGTGTTCACCGCTCAGACCCGCCGGTCGCGTCGGGCGAGCCTGTCGATGCCATGGTGCACGCGCGTTCCTTCCGAAGGGGCCGATGCCGCCGGTATCAGCCACGGGCCGTCGGGGAAAGCAACGGCCGGGCCAGTCGCGACGGCGGCGCCATCCGACGCAGGGGCGCTGCTGCGCGTCGCAGACCTACCGGAGATCGAGCGCGCGGATCACCTCGGCCACGCGCCGCCGCGCTTCCTCGCCGAGCGGCAGGATCGGCCGCGGCGGCGCGGCGTGGCACAGACCGAGGAGATCGGCGCAGGCGAACATCACCCGCAGGCTCGAATACTCGCGGAACAGGGCCCAGAGCGGCGTGAGCCGGGCGTCGAGCCGCCGGGCCTCCGCCGCGTCGCCACGCTGCACGGCGCGGACGATGTCGAGGGCTGCCTGCGGAAACAGCCCGGCGACGACGCTGTACCAGGCATCCGCGCCGGCGATGAGCGCCTCGGTGGTGGTCCAATCGCCGCTATAACCGAGGGAGACGTCCGGCGGGACGACGGCCCGCAGCCCCGCCAGGTGCCCGGCGACCGCTTGCGCGTCCTGGCCAGGGCTCTTTACCGCGACGATGCCGGGCAGCCGGCTCACGCGGCCGATCAGCTCCGGGCCGAACCGAAAATGCGTGGTGGAGGGATTGTCGTAGAGGCAGAGCGGCAATCCGCTCTCCCGCGCCACCGCCGAGACATGCTCGAACACCTCGTCGTCGGTGAGCGGCGTGTAGGACACCGCCGCCAGCAACCCGGCCGCGGCGCCCGCCGCCCTCGCGTCCTGCGCCAGCCGCACGGCCTCGTCGGTCCGCAGCGCGCCGACGCCGACCATCACCGGCACCCGTCCCCCCGCCTCGTCGAGCGCCGCATCGAGCGCCCGGCGACGCTCCTCGCGCGTGAGGTAGGGGTAGGAGCCGGTGCTGCCGAGAAGACCGATCGAATCGACGCCCGCTCCGCACAGGCGGGCGACGAGGCGGCGCAGGGCCGGGAGGTCGACGTGGCCGTCGGGCTCGGCGGGCGTGATCGGAAAGGCGGAGAGGCCGGTGAAACGCATGGGATCAATCCTTCGAGGTCGGGGTCAGGCGGTGGGCCGCCGCGCCAGGGCGAGGCCGAGGCCGAGCGCGATCATCGCGGCACCGGAGGCTTCGCGCAGGCGGCGGACCAGCCCGGGGCGGGTCGCGGCCCCCCGGCGCAGGCGGCCGGCCGCGACGGCGACCGCGAGATCGACCAAGGTGTTGAGGGCGACCGACACCGACCCCAGGACCATGAATTGCAGCGCGACCGGCCCGGCGGCCGGATCGACGAATTGCGGAAGGAAGGCCAGGAAGAACGCGGCCGTCTTGGGGTTCAGCGCCTCGACCAGCACGCCCTCGCGGAAGGCGCGCCCGGATCCACCGGCGGGCCCGGCTTCGGCCGGCATCGCGGCCTGCTCCCGGCGGGCCGCGCGCAGCGTGCGGTAGCCGATCCAGATCAGGTAGGCCGCGCCGACGAGCTTCAGGGCCGCGAACAGTTCCGCGCTGGCGAGCACCAGGGCGGAGACGCCGACCCCACCCGCCACGACGTGGACCATGCCGCCGAGCCCCGTGCCGAGGCTGGACGCCACGCCCTCGGACCGACCCCCGGCGAGGCTTCGCGCCGCGACGTAGAACAGGCCCGGGCCTGGCGTGACGGCGAGCACGAGAGCCGCCGCGACGAAGAGGGCGAGGGAGGTCGGATCGGGCATGGAGGTCTCGGACGGGATCGCGGTGCCGCCCGGCGGGCACCTTTTTGTCGGGCAAGCGGAGCCCATACCGGCGAACTGGCCCGGCCCCTACGGCCAGTTCCGCGCATTCGCGCTGGTCCAGTTCGCCGCCGACGCCCGCTTGGTCATTCCCGACGCATTGTGCAGGGGTCCGAACGCAAACAACCCCGCGAGGCGGGAGCCTCGCGGGGTTGTTCGTATGGTTGGTTGCGGGGACAGGATTTGAACCTGTGACCTTCAGGTTATGAGCCTGACGAGCTACCGGGCTGCTCCACCCCGCGCCAGGGTGTG
>NZ_FPCB01000014.1:0-199860 GCF_900116815.1 Methylobacterium sp. 174MFSha1.1
CTCGATCAACTCGGCGACCTGCTCGTCGCCGATCCGGCGCGGGGCTCCCGAGCGAGGTTCATCCAGCAGGCCATCCGTGCGTTCGCGGGCAAACCGTTCGCGCCACTTGCCGACCGTGTGCTTGCCGGTGCTCAGTTCCGCCGCGATGGCGGTGTTGCTCCGTCCATCGGAGGCCAGAAGCACGATGCGGGCACGCAGGGCGAGCCCCTGGGCTGTCTTGCGGCGGCGGGCCCAGCTCTCAAGCTCAGCTCGTTCCTCGGCGCTCAGGTCAAGCGAGGTGGGGACACGGTAGGCCATCGGCGCCTCCCAACAAACCCACACTTTGCCACAAACTTCAGACGCAGGACACTAGTTGCTCCGACACCCACGCCGACATCTCTCAACGTCATCCCGGGGCTCGCTGCAAGCGAGAACCCGGGATCCATAACCGCTGACGCTCCAGGATGAAGCGGGACGGTGCAAGCTCGGTTCTGCGCCGTCAGCGGTTATGGATCCCGGGTTCCGCTCCGCGGCCCCGGGATGACATCGAGGGTTTCAATGCAGTCGGCCAACTCAAACAGGCACTCAGAAGAAGGCGAAATGGTCTCCGCCCAATGCTGAACCATCCGCGGCTCTGTATTCCGGGCTCCGCTTTCGCGGCCCCGGAATGACGCGGAGGGTGTTGATTCTGTGGTGGCCGATCAAACAAGCTCTCATGAACCACCCTCTTTCCCGGACGACTGCAGCGCCAGCGGAAGGAGATCCGGGAAAGGGAGAGCCTCACGATAAACGTCTGCCTGCAAGCCCGGGCTTGGCCTGCTGGCGCGCGCCGCGGCGTCGGCCCGTCAATGCGCCTCCTGCCAGTTCGCCGCCGCCTTGGCCTCGACGGCGAGCGGCACCCGCAACGACACTGCCGGGTGGGGCGCCTCCTCCATCACCCGGGCGATGATCGGCAGCGCCCGCTCGACCTCGTCGTCGGGCGCCTCGAATACCAGTTCGTCGTGGACCTGGAGCAGCATCCGGGTCGAGAGGCCCGCCTCCGACAGCGCGCCCTCCATGCGGGCCATCGCCCGGCGGATGATGTCGGCCGCCGTGCCCTGGATCGGCGCGTTGATCGCCTGGCGCTCCACCGAGGCGCGCTCCTGCGGGTTGTTGGAGCGGATCTGCGGGTAGTGGCAGACCCGGCCGAACAGGGTCGTGACGTAGCCCTTGTCGCGGCAGATCTTCTTGGTGTCGTCGATATAGGCGCGGATGCCGGGGAAGCGCTCGAAATACTGCTTGATGAAGGCCGAGGCCTCGCCCTGCGGGATGCCGAGCCGGTCGGCGAGGCCGAAGGCCGAGATGCCGTAGATGATGCCGAAATTGATGGTCTTGGCGCGCCGCCGCAGATCCGGGTTCATCTGGTCGAGGGGCACGCCGAACATCGCCGAGGCGGTGGCGGCATGGATGTCGATGCCGTCCTCGAAGGCCTGGCGCAGCTGCGGGATGTCGGCGATGTGGGCGAGCAGCCGCAGCTCGATCTGGCTGTAATCGGCCGAGATCAGCTTGTGGCCGGCATCGGCCACGAAGGCCTGGCGGATGCGCCGCCCCTCCTCCGTGCGGACCGGGATGTTCTGCAGGTTCGGATCCGACGACGACAGGCGCCCGGTCGTGGTGGCGGCGAGCGCGAAGGAGGTGTGGACCCGGTCGGTGCCCCGGTCGGCATGCTCCTGCAGGCTGTCGGTATAGGTCGATTTCAGCTTCGACAGCTGGCGCCATTCGAGGATCCGGCGCGGCAGGTCATGGCCCTGGCCGGCCAGCTCCTCGAGCAGCGTCGCGGGCGTCGCCCACTGGCCGGACAGCGTCTTCTTGGCGCCGGGCAGGCCCATCTTGCCGAACAGGATGTCGCCGATCTGCTTCGGCGACGAGACGGAGAACTTTTCCCCCGCCATCTCCTGGATCTCGTCCTCGAGCCGCGCCAGCGACTGGGCGAAGTCGCCCGAGAGCCGGCTCAGCATCTGGCGGTCGACCTTGATGCCCTCGCGCTCCATCCGCGCCAGCACCGGCACCAGGGGCCGCTCCAGGGTCTCGTAGACGGAGGCCCGGCGCTCGGCGGCCAGCCGCGGCTTCATCAGACGCCACAGGCGCAGGGTGACGTCGGCGTCTTCGGCCGCGTAGGCCGTCGCCTTGTCGAGGGCGACGCGGTCGAAGGTGACCTTCTGGCGCCCGGTCCCGGCGACGTCCGCGAAGGTGATCGGCTGGTGGCCGAGATGGCGGCGGGCCAGTTCGTCCATGCCGTGCGAGCCCTTGCCGGCATCGAGCACGTAGGAGATCAGCATCGTGTCGTCGAAGGGGCGGACCTCGATGCCGTGGCGGGCGAGCACCAGCCAGTCGTACTTGATGTTCTGGCCGACCTTGAGCACCGCCGGATTTTCCAAGAGCGGCTTCAGGCGCGCCTGCACGATCTCCCAGGAGAGCTGCCCCGGCAGCAGGCCGCCGCCGAACAGGTCCTCGCCGCCGCGATGGCTCAAGGGGATGTAGGCGGCCCGGCCCGGCGCGGTGGCGAGCGAGACGCCGACGAGGTCGGCCGTGTTGGCGTCGAGCGCCGTGGTCTCGGTATCGACCGCGACCACCCCGGCCTCGACCGCCTCGGCGATCCAGGCCTCCAGGCTCTCGACCGTGGTGATGGTCTCGTACGACGCGGTGTCGAAGGGCTTGACCGCTTCCGCGGCGCGCGCCGCAACCAGCGTCGTCGGCGTCGCCTCGGCGGGCGCCTTGGGCTTCGGGGGAGCGTCCGGCAGGTCGAGATCGGCGAAGGGATCGACCTCGGCCTTCGTCTCGGGCGCGGCATCCGGCGCGTCGCCGAAGAACGGCGTCACGTCGCTGCCGCCCTTCTCGTTCGAGAAGCCGGTATCGGCGCCCTCCGGCAAGAGGGAGGGGTCGGGCCGCACCGCTTCCGGGTCGACGTGCAGCATCTGGGCGATGCGGCGCGTCAGGGTGTTGAACTCCATCGCCTTCAGGAAGCCGACCAGCCGCTCCGGATCGGGCTTCGGCAGGCCGAGGTCGTCGAGGGGCACCGGCACCGGCACCTGCTCGTCGAGGGCGACGAGCCGGCGCGACAGCCGCGCCTGGTCGATATTGGCGAGTAGCGTCTCGCGGCGCTTGGGCTGCTTGATCGTCGCGGCCTTCTCCAGCAGCGCCTCCAGGCTGCCGAACTCCTTGATGAGGGCCGCCGCGGTCTTCAGCCCGATGCCCGGCACGCCCGGCACGTTGTCGGAGGTGTCGCCGATCAGCGCCAGCGCGTCGCCGATCTGCTCCGGACCCAGGCCCTCCCAGCGCTCCAGGATGGCGGCCCGGTCGAGGTTGCGCTCGGGCCGGTAGCCCGGCTTGCCCTTCTGGCCCGATTCGAAGTCGTAGAAGCGCACGAGGTCGCCGACGAGCTGCATCAGGTCCTTGTCGGACGAGACGATGATGACGCCCGCGCCCCGCGCCTCGGCTTGCCGGGCGTAGGTGGCGATCAGGTCGTCGGCCTCGTAGCGCTGCAATTCGATCGGGTGCAGGCCGAAGGCCCGCACCGCGTCGCGCATCAGCGGCATCTGGCGCTTGAGGTCGTCGGGGGCGTCGGGCCGGTGGCCCTTGTAGTCCGGGAAGATCTCCTTCCGGAACGAGCCCTCGGACTTGTCGAACACGATGGCGAGATGGGTCGGCACGATGCCGGCCGCCCCCTCCTGCACGAACTGCGCGAGCTTGGCGCAGAACAGCCGCACCGCCCCGGTCGGCAGCCCGTCGGAGGGGCGGAAATTGTAGCGTTCGGGCTGGTTGATCGACTGGAAATAGGCCCGGAAGATGAACGACGAGCCGTCGACCAGGAGCACCTGATCGCCGGGGCCGACGGGCTTCGTCTCGGGGGCGGTCTCGGTGCTCATGCGGGCTGACATCTTTTCGGCGGGCTTTGTGAGTCCCGTCTTAGTGCGTCGCCGGGGCGAGGCAAACCGCGGCCGACGCGCGCTCCCCCGGGAACGGGTGTGCCCTGAGCACACCAGGCGCCCGCGAAAGCGCCGCCGGCCCAGCCCAAAAGCTTGACTTGGCGCGGGCGGAGGCTTGGTGTCAGGCTTGAGAGAGCAACCGTCATTCCCCCGGAAGGCTTGAGCGTCGCGGGCCCGCCCGCGGGCCCGCGCCTGCCCCGGGCCCAAGGACCGGCCCATGCGCAACACACCCCTCCTCGCCGCCCTGCTCGCCGGGCTCGCCATCGCTGCCGGCCTGTCCGCCGCAGAGGCCCGCTCGGCCCGCCAGGAGATCGCCCCGGCCGAGGAGCGCGAGTTCCCGTTCGACGCCCAGATCCCGGGCTGCCAGGATGCCGGCGTGCTGGAGAAGATCACCTACCAGTTCGCCGAGAAGGAGGCGAAGTTCTGGAACTCGACGCTGACGATCGCCGCCTACGACACCATCGAGCGCACCGCCTGGCGGCCCTGGGGCGTCGACTTCATTCCCCGCCGCTTCTGCACCGCGGTCGCCACCACCTCGGACGGGGTGCGCCGGCGCGTCGACTACTCGGTGCGCGAGAGCCTCGGCATCATCGGGATGACCTACGGCGTCGAGTTCTGCGTCCACGGCCTCGACCGCAACCTCGCCTACGCCTACGCCTCGGCCTCGTCCTGCCGCGAAGCCCGGCCGTGATGCGGCGCCTCGCCACCGCCCTCCTCGCGACCCTCGCGGCGGCCGTCGCCGCCGGCCCGGCCGCCGCGCAGGGGCGCGGCGGCGGCGGCGAGCCGGGGGTGTTCGACTTCTACGTCCTGGCCCTGTCCTGGTCGCCGACCTACTGCGCGCTGACCGGCGAGCGCCGCAACGACCGGCAATGCGACGCGGGCCGCAACCCGGGCTTCGTGGTGCACGGCCTGTGGCCGCAATACGACCGCGGCTTCCCGAGCGAGTGCGGTGCCTTCTCCCGCAGCCCGAGCCGCCCGGCGATGGACGCGGCCGCGAGCGTCTTCCCGAGCGAGGGCCTGGCCCGCCACGAGTGGCGCCAGCACGGCACCTGCTCGGGCCTCGATCCGGCGGCCTATTTCCGTGCCACCGCCAAGGCCCGCGACGCGGTGACGATCCCGGCCGCCCTGGCGAAGCCGGCGGACGACCTGCGTGCTGCACCCATCGACATCGCCCGCCAGTTCGTCGCCGCCAATCCGGGCCTGCGCCCGGACATGATGTCGGTCACCTGCAAGGCGGGCCGGCTCGAGGAGGTGCGGATCTGCTTCACCAAGGACCTGCGCGGCTTCACCGCCTGCCCGGAGGTGGCCCGCCAGAACTGCCGCGCCGGGGAGGTGACGGTGGGGGCGGGGCGGTGAGCGCACGTCGCCAGACCCGACGGTTATAATATTCTCCGCGTCTTCCCGGGGCCGCGACAGCGGAACCCGGGATCCATAAACGCTGACGATGCCGGATGATGCGGGACGCTGGTCGCGCTATTCTGATATCTCAGCGGTTATGGATCCCGGGTTCTCGGCTTCGCCGAGCCCCGGGATGACGTCGTGCTGTACGATATCCGGGTCGCGAACCGATCGAATGCTGGACGCTGCGATCACGGGACGGCGAGACGAGGGCTCAGGATCCGTGAATTACCGCCACGCCTTCCACGCCGGCAACCACGCCGACGTGCTCAAGCACTGGGTGCTGACCCGGGTGCTGGCGCATCTCCAGCGCAAGGCGACCCCGTTCCGGGCGATCGACACCCATGCGGGCCTCGGCTTCTACGACCTCACCGCCGACGAGGCCGGGCGCACCGGAGAGTGGCACGACGGCATCGGCCGGCTCGACGATCCCTTCCCCGAGGCGGTCGAGACGCTGCTCGCTCCCTACCGCGCCGCGGTCGCGGCGGTGCGGGCGCGCCACGGCGCGACGATCTATCCCGGCTCGCCGGCGCTGATCCGCGAGTTCCTGCGCCCCGGCGACCAGGGGGTATTCGTCGAGCTGCACCCGGCCGACGGCGCGGTGCTGCATGCCCGCTACAACCAGGATGCGCGCACCAAGGTGCTCGCCCTCGACGGCTGGACGGCGCTCCCCGCCCTGATCCCCCCGAAGGAGCGCCGCGGCCTCGTGCTGATCGACCCGCCCTACGAGGTGCCGGGCGAGATCGAGCGGCTCGGCCGAGAGCTCCTGAAGGCCGTGACCAAGTGGGCGACCGGCACCTACCTCGCCTGGTACCCGATCAAGGACGCCGCCGCGGTCGACCGACTCGCCGCCACCCTCGACGCCGCCCTCCCCCGCCCAGCCCTGCGCCTCGACCTGCTGATCCACCGGCCCGACCCGATGCGCCTGAGCGGCAGCGGGCTCATCGTCGTCAACCCGCCCTGGACCCTGCGCGAGGAGGCCGACATCGTCCTGCCGGCTCTGGCCGAGCGCCTGGCGCAGGGCGGCTACGGTGCTTTCCGCTGCGCCCCGCTCGGGCCGCCGGCCTGACGCGTCAGCGCAGGGCCTCCAGACGGGGCCTGAGCGCGTGGCGCCGCTTGTGCTCGGCGATCAGCGCCTCGATCCGCGCGGACCACTCCGCCCGCTTGCCCTGCTTCAGATAGGCCGTCCGGGCATGGGCGAGCCAGGCGGCTCCCTTCTCGTAGAGGCGCGACGAGCCGCCGTTCAGGAACGGTTGGGCCCGCTCCTCCGCGAAGCGGGCGACCCAGGCGGGATCCCGCTCCAAAGCCGCCTCGGCCAGGCGGTGCAGCACGTCCTCGTCGACGTAATCCTCGCGGCTGAACTCGGCCGCCCGCATCGCATCGCCGATCAGCCGCTCCTCGAGCAGGATCGCGATCCGGTCGTGGGCGAAATCGGACTTGGCCAGGATCGTCAGGAGGTCGTCGCGGACCGGCTCCCAATCCTTGCCGGCGACTTTCCGGGCGGCGACGTAGTCTTCGAGGGCGCGGCTCTCCGCGAAGGTGGCGCGGGCTCCCTCCAGGGCGAGGTCCCGGCGTTTGAGCGCGGCGGCTTCGTCGCGCAGCCACCGCGCCAGGGCTCCGGCCGATCCGCTCGCCTCGTCGGCGCGGCGCAGGCCGGATCGCGCCAGGGTGAGCGCCTGGTCGGCATGCCCGGCCTCGCGCAGGCGCCGGGCGAGGGTGAGAATCTGGTCCGGCCCCGCGACGTGCCTGGTCGCGTAGGCGACAGCCTCGTCGACCCGATCGAGCCGCACCAGCATGTCGGCATAGGCGGCATCGTCCCCGGCGGCCCGGGCGAGGTTCAGGTATTCCTCGCTGCGTCCCGTGGCCGCGAGGGCCCGCAGGCGCACGGCGACGAGATCTTTCTCGGTCTCCGGCAGGGACGCTCCGGCTTTGCCGGCGAGCACGGCCTGCAGCGCCGGCGCGTCCCAGCCGGCGGCGAGCGCCGCGGTGACGCGGGAGAAGCCGTCGGGCGCATAGTCGCTCAGTTCGGCCTGCCAGCCCTCGACCGTCTCGAACAGGTCGTCGCGCTCGTCCTCCGAGAGGTCGCCGATCAGGACCGCCTCGGCCATCATCCGCCCGAGATCCTCGAACAGGAGGTACATGTCCTCGTCGGTCTCGGCCATCTCGCCGAGCCACTCCTCGATGAAGGGCTCGGCCACCGCCACGAGGACGCGCAGGGCGTTGCGCCCGTCCCCGGCCTCCAGGAACGGCACCGCCTTCCCGACGAGGGTCTGCAACTCGTCGGACGGACCGGCGGAGTCGTAATCGTCCCAGTAGCTCCGCGCCCGGTGGGCCAGCAGCGTGCGGGCCTGCGCGGCGATCGGCGCCGGATCGACGGCATCCCGGCCCGGGGCGACGGCGAGCTCGACCTCGATCCAGCCGGCGAGATCGGGGTCGGCCTCGGCCCGGCGCAGGAGCAGGGTCGCCAGGGACTCGCGCGGCAGGTCGTCGAGGATCTGGCGCAGGGTCGGGCGCTCGGCCACCGCCCCCGGCTTGCCGGCGGCGATGAGGGTCGCGACGGCGTGCTTGCAGACGTCGCCCCACTCGTAGGGGCAGGTGCAGCGAAGGTCGGTCGCGCGACCGTCCTTCAGGTGGATCGTGACCCGGTAGGGCGCGTCCTCGCTGCCCGCGACCGCGGCGGTGAGCACGTCGCCGCGGCGCACGAGGTCGGAGACGGCGCCCGCGCGCGCCACCTCGCGGCCACGCTCGACGATCTTCGGGTCGGCGAGCGCCTTGATCGCCGCCTCGCCCGGCAGGGCGGCGGGCGCTTCCCCCTTGGTGACGCGTTTGCCGACCCGCCTGACCGTCACGCCGCGATCCGCCCGTCGAGCGGAAACACCTTGGCCGGGTTCATCAGCCAGGCCGGGTCGAACACCGCCCGCACCCGCATCTGCTGGTGCAGGTCCTCCGGGTTGTACTGGACGGTCATCAGGTCGCGCTTCTCGATGCCGACGCCGTGCTCGCCGGTGAGGCAGCCACCGACCTCGACGCAGAGCTTCAGCATCGCCTCGCCGGCGGCCTCGGCCTTCTCCATCTCGCCGGGCGTGTTGATGTCGAACAGGATCAGCGGATGCAGGTTGCCGTCGCCGGCGTGGAAGACGTTGGCGCAGCGAAGCCCGTAGGACTTCGTGATCTCGCCGATGCGCTCCAGCACGCGGGGCAATTGCCCGGTCGGGATGGTGCCGTCCATGCAGATGTAGTCGGAGATGCGGCCCGTCGCGCCGAAGGCCGACTTGCGGCCCTTCCAGATCGCGGCGCTCTCGGCCTCCGACTGCGAGACCTTGAGGCTCGTCGGGTTGAAGGGCTTGGCGATCTCGACGATGCGGGCGAGCATCGCGTCGCACTCCTCCTGGCAGCCCTCGACCTCGATGATCAGCATCGCCTCGGCATCCAGAGGATAGCCGGCATGGGCGAAGGCCTCGCAGATCGCGATCGCCTCGCGGTCCATGTACTCGATCGCCACCGGGATGATGCCGGCGCCGATGATCGCCGCCGTGCAGGCGCCCGCATCCTCGACTGTGCCGAAGCCCATCAGCGCCGGCCGCGCGCCCTCCGCGGCGCGCAGGATCCGCACGGTCGCCTCGGTGACGATGCCGAGCTGGCCCTCCGAGCCGCAGACGAGGCCCAGAAGATCGTAGCCGGCGGAATCGAGGTGGTCGCCGCCGATCTCGACGACCGTGCCGTCGATCATCACCAGGGTCACGCCCATCAGGTTGTTGGTGGTGACGCCGTATTTGAGGCAGTGGGCGCCGCCCGAGTTCATCGCGATGTTGCCCGCGATGGTGCAGGCGAGCTGGCTCGACGGGTCGGGGGCGTAGAAGAAGCCCTCGTGGGCCACCGCGGCGCTGATGGCGAGGTTGGTGATGCCGGCCTGGACCCGGGCGGTGCGGTTGGAAAAGTCGACCTCGAGCACCCGAGTCATCTTGGCGACGCCGAGGATCACCGCGTCCTCCTGCGCGATGGCGCCGCCGGCCAGCGACGTGCCGGCGCCGCGGGGCACCACCTTGACGCCCTGCGCGTGGCAGTAGCGCAAGACCGCCGAGACCTCCGCAGTCGTCGAGGGCAGCACCACGGCGAGCGGCATCTTGCGGTAGGCGGTGAGCCCGTCGGTCTCGAAGGCGCGGCGCTCGTCCTCGCTGGTCACCAGGGCCTCGGGCGCGACGAGGCCGCGCAGGCCCTCCACGATCGCGTCGCGGCGGGCGAGGATCGCGGGATCCGGGGGCGGGAAGGCGATCGTCATGGCGTGTCCTCTCGGATTCTTCTCGGATCGGCCGGGACCGTGTCCGTCGGGCCGGTCCTTGGTGCCCCATCCTACCGCAGGCGAGGGACCCCGCCCAGGCAGGGGTCGCCCCCGCACCTTGGTCCGATTGCGCGCGAGCGCGGCAGAGCTTCTTTTCGTCGCATGGGACCCGGCGCGAACCGTCGGCGTTTTTAACTGTACCAATCTGCAGGCTGGGCCATATCCCCTTGGGCCGGTCGCGAACGACGTCCGTTTGGAGGGAACCTCATGCGTCAGCTCATCCTCGGTGCCGCCCTGGCGGCTCTCCTGCCCTTCGCCGCCCAAGCCCAGAGCGCGGGCGACGCGGCCGCCGGCGAGAAGGTCTTCGCGCCCTGCAAGGCCTGCCACGCCTTCGGCAAGAACGGCGTCGGCCCGGACCTCACGGGCGTCATCGGCCGCAAGGCCGGCACCCACGAGGGCTACAACTATTCGGCCGCGATGAAGAATTCCGGCCTGACCTGGGACGAGGCGACGTTCCGGGATTACATCCACAACCCGAAGGCCAAGGTGCCGGGCACCAAGATGATCTTCGCCGGCATCACCGACGACAAGAAGGTCGCGGACCTGATCGCCTATCTCGAGACCAAGAAGTAAGGGCCGGAGCATTTTCCGACGAAGTGGATACCGGTTCGTCGCAGAAAATACGGCAAAACCAATGATCGAGGCCCCGGCGGCGTCCGCCGGGGCCCTTTATTTCGGTGGCTCTCGGCGCGGCGGACGCTGCGCTGAGGTGAGTGCTCAATCGCCGACGCCCTCGCGCCCCTGGACGGCCATCAGGGTGGCGGTGAGGAGCGCGACGAGCTTCTCGCCGCCCTCGCTCTCCGAAAAGACCTCGGCCTGCGCGAGCGTCAGGGTGCGGCCGGCCTTGACCACCCGGCCGCGTGCCAGGATGCGCCGGCCGGCCGCCGGCGCGAGCAGGTTGATCTTGAACTCCGCCGTCAGCACCCCGGCGCCGGGCGGCATCAGGGTCAGGGCGGCGTAGCCCGCCGCGCTGTCGGCGATGGCGCTCACCGCCCCCGCATGGACGAAGCCGTGCTGCTGCGACACCGCCGGCCCGGGCACGAGCGCGATCTCGACCGCGCCGGGGGCCACCGCCTCGAGCGTGGCCCCGAGGGTGCGCATCAGGCCCTGCTTGTCGAAGCTGGCGCGCACGCGCGCGTCCGGTGTCAGGTCCGTCACAGAGCCCCTCCCGCGGGATTTTTCTTGTAGAGGTGTTGAGGCACGGCCGCGGCCGCGCTGTCCAGCGTTCTCACCCTCCGAGGCCCCATGACCTCCCCCGATTCCGACCCGGCCGGCTGGCGCCCCTTCGACGATCCGGGCTTCCTCTCCCTGGTCGGCCCGGTCCTGCTGCGCGAGGAGGGCGAGGCGGTGAGCTTCGCGTTCCGGGCCGAGCCCAAGCACGCCAACCTGATCGGCGTGGTGCAGGGCGGCATGATGATGACCTTCGCCGACCGGGCGCTGGGTTTCGCCGCCATGCGGGCCGCCGGGGGCGCGAACTGCGTCACGGTGCAGTTCGAGATGCAGTTCGTCTCGGCCGGGCGCATCGGCGAGACGATCACGATGACGCCGCAGGTGGTGCAGCGCACGGCGAGCCTGGTTTTCCTGCGCGGCGACGCGGTCTGCGACGGCCGCATCGTCGGGGCTGCGACCGGCGTGTGGAAGATCCTGCGCCGCCGGCCGGATGCCGGGCCGGCCTGACGCGACCGGTCCGCGTACGGCGCGGCCCCGGCGCGTCGGGGGTGCCTCAATTGGTGAGCGTCGGGTAGGCGCTCGTCGGCCCGATCCCTTTCGGCACCGGCACTTTGCTCGCGCCGTAATTCGCGTTGACGACGAGACGCGGCGCCTCCGACAGCGCGAGCCTGCGCGCGACGATGGCGGTGTATTCCGACTGGTCGGCGACGACCTGGTTGGCGGAGACCAGGAAGGTGCCGCGCGGCAGGTAGATCGTGCCGACGAGACGGCGGGCGTTGTCGCTCATGATCTCGAAGACCCGGTTCGCCGGAGCCGCGCGGTCCTCGAAGAACAGCAGGCCCGCCATCGTACGCGCCGTCGGCTCGTCCAGCGGGGCGCTGAGCGACACGTTCGAGCGCGGCATGAACTGGATCGGACGGGCGATGTCGTCTTCGTCCTTTTCGACCGAACCGGTGAAATAGAAAGCCACCCTGTCGCCGCTCAACGAGGCAGCCGGAAGGTTCGTCGGCGATGTCGGGCAGCGCAGGCGAGATTTTATCCTCTGGGAGACGAAACTGCGATAGCAGAGGCAGGATACGCGCCTGAGGCGCCCGGACGCGTCCTTCACGAAATCCGAGCCGACCACGAGCGGACCGTCCTTGATGATGTAGACCCCGGGTTCAAGCCTGACATTCGCTCCCGGCTTCAGAATGAGGCCGCCGCAATAAACACCTTGGGTCAAGGTTGTGCTTCCGCTCTCCACCACGAAGGGGCGGTTGCGGTGGTCGTTGATGCAATGACCCATGGGCGGGGCGACGCGACCCGCGAGTGGATCCTTGATCGCCGGGCAGCCCGTGATCGGCACGGGCTGGTAGTGCTGGGACGTGCCGGCATAGCCGCCGACCGCGCAGGCTTTCATCGCGCTCAGCTTCGACGCGTCGCGGGCATCGATCGCCGCAGGGGACGCCGACATCGCGTAGACGGAGCAGCCGGTCGCGGAGACCTGGGCGTTGTTGTTCAGGCCGATGGCCTGCCCTGCCCGGTCCTCCAGCGCCACGATGCACACCTTGGACGTGCCGACGATCTCGGCGGTCGCCCGGACGACGATGTCGGTCAGGTAGGGCGCGACGAGCTTCGTCATGATCGCGTGCTTGCGCTGCGACAGGGTGAGCCTGACGCCGGTCGGCGCCTGATCGCGCTCGTTGACCAACGCGACCGCGAAGGGATCCTGCGCCTGGTTTCGGCGATAGACGGGCTCGATCGCGAGGTTGATCCATTCGTCGCGGATCTTGGTCTCCGCCAAGCTGTCCGTCTGGCCCTTCGCCACGGCCCAGGCCCGGCCCTTGTCGAATCCGCCGACCTGCATGTCGGAGACGACGGCGAGCGCCGTCACGTCGACGAGATTCTGGAGTTTCTGCTTGCGGAGCAGCCAGGTCGCGTAATCGACGCTGATGCCCAGGCAACCCAGGAAGACGGGAGCGAGGAGCGCGAAAGCGAGGGCGACGCCTCCGCGCCGGCTGCGGACGAAGCAGCCGACGCAACCTGTAACGACGCGGAACATAAGCATCTTATCCTATATTGCAAATATCTTGAGCGCAAATTCGTGAATTAAAGCCTAATACTATGCACTAGATTCAAAGTTACAAGAATTTTAGCAAGGAATAAAAGCCGCAATTTCCTGGAATAAGGATTATTCTAGGAAATATTTCTTTATCATCGCGGAGGACATCTACGGTAAGTAATGTCGTCCCGACGCCGCATCGATCACAAGTTGTTCCGTCGGCCCCGAATGCCATCGTGGACGGGACGTCCTCCAGCCCGCCCCGCATCGGGCACCGGCCCTGCATCGAGAAGCTCGGGGACCCACTGGACGGCCCTGGGCAGGCCGGGCGACGGCGCCATGCCCCGGTCTCGCACCGGCGCGCCTGCACAACCCGTTCCGATCCGCTATGTAAAGCGGGATGACGCACGATCCGAACGGTACCCCGCCCGGCGGGGTCCTCGAACGACTCACCGCTTCCCTGGGCGCGGAGGGCGCGCGGCGCGGGCCCCCGCCGGTCGAGCGCTGGAACCCGGACTATTGCGGCGAGATCCCGATGCGCATCGCCGCCGACGGGACCTGGCACTACAACGGCAGCCCGATCACCCGGCCGGCCCTGGTCCGGCTGTTCTCCACCATCCTGCGCCGCGACCCCGACGGGCGCACCGTCCTGGTGACGCCGGTGGAGCGGGTCGGGATCGAGGTCGAGGACGCGGCCTTCCTGGCGGTCGAGATGGCGGTGGAGGGCGAGGGCGAGGCCCGCGCCATCGCCTTCCGCACCAACCTCGACGACGTCGTGCCCCTCGACGACGCCCATCCCCTGCGGTTCGAGCGCGACCCGGAGGGCGGGTTCAAGCCCTACGTCGCCGTGCGCCACGGCCTCTGGGCCCGCCTCACCCGGGCGCTCGCCTACGACCTCGTGGAGCTGTGCGAGGAGCGCGAGGAGGCGGGGGAGACCTGGTTCGGGTTGCCCGCCGGCGGGCGCTTCCACCGCATCGCCCGATCGTCCGAACTCGGTTCCGGCGAATTCGGGGCGGCCGAGCCGTCGTGACCGATCTCGTCGCGTCCACCGCCCTCGACCTCTTCCTGGAGCGCGCCCGCGCGCGCCTGCGGCCCGAGCCGCCGGGACCGCACGATCCGACCTCGAATCCCACTCCCCCTCGCGGCGACCACGACCTCGAGCCCGACGTGCTGGAGGCGGCGCTCGCCCGCCCGCCCCGGCTCGCCGCGGTGCTGGTGCCGGTCGTGCCGCGCGACGACGGGGTGTCGGTGCTGTTCACCCAACGGTCGGCGCATCTGCGCGACCATTCGGGCCAGATCGCCTTCCCGGGCGGCAAGATCGATTCCAGCGACCCCTCGCCGCTCGCCGCGGCCCTGCGGGAGGCGGAAGAAGAGATCGGGCTCGATCGTGCGGCGGTGACGCCGCTCGGCTACCTCGATCCCTACCTGTCGGGCACCGGCTTCCTGGTGACGCCGGTGGTCGGGCTGGTGGCGCCGGACGCGACCCTCACGCTCAACCCGCACGAGGTGGCCGACGCCTTCGAGGTGCCGCTCGCCTTCCTGATGGATGTGGCCAACCACGCCCTGCACAGCCGGGAATGGCGCGGGCGACAGCGGCGCTACTACGCGATCCCCTTCGGCGAGCGCTACATCTGGGGCGTGACCGCCGGCATCGTGCGCAACCTCTACGACCGGCTCCACGATTCGGACGAACCGACTCCCCGATAGGACCTCTCCCCTGATAAGACCTGCACTCCGATAGGACCTCATGGCCCGCGCGCTGATCGACGACGTCCTGCTGTTCCTGCTTCCCTTCGCGGTCTTCGCGGTATGGCTGACCTTACGCCAGCGCAGCCCCCTGCGCTGGGTCCACTGGAGCGACCACGCCGCGCGGCTCGCCATCGCGGGCGCCGCCCTGGTCATCCTGTCGTTCGTGGTGGTGGCGCTCACCGCCGAGCGGCACCGGGACGGCTTCGTGCCGACCCATATCGAGAACGGCCGGGTGGTGCCCGGGCAGTTCCGGTGAGCACGGCCCTCGACGAGGCCGCCCTGTGGCGCGTGCTGGCGCGGCCGCGCCTCGCCCGCGTGCTCGCCGCCCTCGACGCCCCGGGCGAGGAGACCCGCCTCGTCGGCGGCGCGGTGCGCGACGCGCTGCTCGGCCGCCCGGTCGCCGATATCGACCTCGCCACCACGCTCCTGCCCGAGGCGGTGGTCGCGCGCGCAGGCGCGGCGGGCCTGAAGCCCGTGCCGACCGGCATCGCCCACGGCACCGTCACGGTGGTGGCGGAGGGCGAGCCGTTCGAGGTGACGACCCTGCGCGAGGACATCGAGACCGACGGGCGCCACGCCGTGGTGCGCTTCGGCCGCGACTTCGCCCGCGATGCGGCCCGGCGCGACTTCACCGTCAACGCCCTCTCGGTCACGGCCGACGGGCGGGTCCACGACACGGTCGGGGGCCTCGACGACCTGGCGGGAGCCCGGGTGCGCTTCATCGGCGAGGCGCGCCAGCGCATCCGCGAGGATTACCTGCGGGTCCTGCGCTTCTTCCGCTTCCACGCCCGCTACGGCGCCGGCGACCCCGACCCGGAGGGGCTCGCCGCCGCGATCGCGGCCCGGGACGGGCTGGCGCAGCTTTCCCGCGAGCGGGTGCGGGGGGAGCTCCTGAAGCTCCTCGTCGCCCCCGGGGCGCCCGCCGTCACGGCGATCCTGTCGCGGACCGGCCTGCTGCAGCGGCTGATCGGCGGGGTCGGCGATCTCGGCCGCCTCGCCCGCCTCGCCGCCGCAGAGGTCGAGGTCGGGGTCGAGGCCGATCCGGTGCGCCGCCTCGCCGCCCTGGCTGTGCGCTCCTCCGTCGATGCCGAGCGGCTGCGGGAGGCCTTGCGCCTGTCGAAGGCCGAGCACGCGCGGCTCCTCGCCTTCGCGGGGGCGGAGGCCGCCCTGCACGGGGCGCTCGAACCCCTGGCGCCGGCGGATGTGCGGCGCCTCGTGGCCGTGCACGGGGCCGGGGCTTTGTCCGACGCCGCCCTGGTGCTGACCGGCGAGACGCGGCCGGTGCTGACGCCGGAGGCGGGCGAGGCGCTCGCGCGGTTCGCCGCCGGCGCCGAGCCAGTGCCGGTCCTGCCGGTCACCGGGGCGGCGCTCGTCGCGGCGGGCGCGCCCCCCGGCCGCGCCCTCGGCCGGGGCCTCGCGGCGGCGCGCCGGGCCTGGCTCGCGGAAGGCTGCCCGACCGACGCGGCCGCCAAGGCGCGCCTGCGCGCGCTCGCCCTCGCAGCGGCCGGCGGAACCCCCGAAGATGCCGTCCGTTCGCCCCATCCCAAGAGCTAACACTTCAAGAAGCTGACTTTTCCGGGCTCGCCCGGAGGAAGGACCGGGATGGCGCGGATCGCGATGGTATTCGGGATGGTGGGCGCGGCGGTTGCCGGGGCGGTGGCCCTGTCCTACCTGGCGAACGGACTACGCCAGGCCGGCCAGGGGCAGCAGGCCAAGCCGGGCTGAACCACGCCGGCGCGGGAGTTCCGGCCTCCGGGCTCCCCGTCGTGGATGGGTTTGCGTGGATGGGTTTGCGTGGATCGGTTTGCCGCCGGATGGGTTATGATGCCTTGCCGCCGCGGGCCCGCTTCGTGCCTCGCCCCTCACGCGAGGCGCCGTCCGGCGCCGCCCGATGGAGACCGACGACCGATGCAGCCCCTGCTCCGCACCGCCCTGGCCGCCGCCCTCGTCCTCGGGGCCTCGCGGCCCGGCGCCGCGCACGAGCTGTGGCTGACCCTCAGCACCGTCGATCAGGTCCCGCAGGTCCGGGTCAATTACGGCCACGCCTCGAAGCGCGAGGCGCCGCGCGCGCCGCAGCTCATCGACCTCGTCGCCCTGACGCAGGACGGGCGCACGGATTTGCGCGCCGGCCTCAAGCCCGCCCCGCCGGACGTGCCCCCCGCCCTGCTGGCGCCGCTTGGCACGAAGCCCGGCCGCACCCTGGTCGCGGCGACCTACGATGCCGGGTACTGGACGACGCTTCGCGACGGCACCCGCCTCAACGCCAGCCGGCGCCTGGTAACGGAGGCCCGCGAGGGCCGCTGGTCGGTGAAATACGCCAAGGCCGCCTTCGGCCCCGGCGCGCCGTGGCTGCGGGTGGTCGGCCACACCCTGGAGATCGTGCCGGTCGAGGTCCCGGGCCCGACCGCGGGGGCTATCCGGGTGCGGGTGCTGTTTCGCGGCGCGCCGCTGCCGGGAGCCGACCTCTATTACGGCGACAGCGGCATGGAGCCGGAGCGGGCCGGCGTGCCGGCCTACACCACCGACCCGGAGGGTGTCGCCACGGTGCCGATCCGCAAGGCCGGCAGCCAGGTGCTCACGGTGACCCAGACGGTGAGCCCCTCGGCCACTCCGACGCTCGCCGACGAGGACGTCTACACTGCGACCTTCGCGTTCCGGCTCGACGAGCCGTCGGTGAATTGAGATTCTCGTCAGCCTGACTCAACAGCCCTCACACCCACCGGGTCATTCCGGGGCCGCGCAAGCGGAGCCCGGAATCCAGACACGCAGGTGGGGGCGAGTCAGGCGACACGCCATTCGCCTTTTCCTGAACCATCCGCGTTCTGGATTCCGGGCTCCGCTGCGCGGCCCCGGAATGACCCGGTGGGTGTGAATCCTGTAGACGCCTATCGAACAGCCTCCGAGAAATCTCGCTACGCCGCCACTTCAACCGGATCGATCGGCGCGAACACGCAATCCTCCGCGCTGCCGTCCTCGTGCACCAGCATCGCGAAGGTGCCGGGTCCCGAGAGCGTGGTCATGTGGGCGTGCCACGCCCCGCTGCGATAGACGATCCCCGTATCGCCCGGCACCCGGAAGGCGCGCAAAGCCGCCTCGTCCGGCCGCCCGCCGGCATCGGGCGCGACCACCACCAGGTACGCGCCGACGGCGAGCGGCAGGAAGCTCTGCGCCGAGTACGGGTGGCGCTCGAGCCGCCGCAGGGGCATCGAACCGGCGAAGGGCTCGCTGCGGATCAGCGCGAGGTTGAGGGGGACGCCCGGACGCCCGTTCTCGATCTCGGCCGCCCGGTCCTGGCGCGGGCCGGATGCCGGGCCGACCAGCAGCGTGCCGTACGGCGCGAAGGCCTCCGCGGTGATCGGCTCGATCGGAAGGGTGCGCATCTCGGGTCCTCTCATACGATTTCCGACTGATTGCTTCGCAATGCGGAAATCGGCTTCGCTCAGGCGCCGCGCGGGCTTGTGATACGATCCTCCCGTATCAGGTCCGCCCCCTTCTCGGCGATCATCATCACGGCGGCCTGGGTGTTGGCCGAGACCTCGGTCGGCATCACGCTGGCGTCGATCACCCGCAGGCCTTCCAGGCCGCGCACCCGCAGGCGCTCGTCCACCACCGCCTCGGGGCCCTGCCCCATGCTGCAGGTCCCGACCGGGTGGTAGATGGTCTGGCCGTTGCGGCGGGCGAAATCGAGCCACTCGTCGTCCGACTGCACGGCCGCGCCGGGGCTGAGTTCATGGGCCCGGTAGGGGTCCATCGCGGGCTGGTCGATCACCCGGCGGGCGATGCGCATGCCCTCGATCAGGGCCTCCTGGTCGCTGCGCACGGCCAGGAAGTTCGGTCGGATCGCCGGGGGGCGGAGGGGATCGGCCGAGACCGCGTGGATGGTGCCGCGGGATTCGGGCCGCAATTGCGTCACGCCGATCGTCATGCCGGGCTCGCGGTCGAGCGTGCGGTCGGCGGCGTTGGCGTAGCTTGCATGCATGAAGAAGTACTGCACGTCGGGCCCGGCGAGGTCGGGCCGGGTGCGCACGAAGCCGTGGGCGAGGCCGGTGCCGAGGGTGAGGATGCCGCGCCTCGTCAGGAAATACTGCGCGACCGCGAGGCCGAGGCGCCAGCCGCGGGTCGCCTCGTTGAGGGTCACCGGCAGCTTGACGCGCCAGTTCATCCGGGTGGCGTAGTGATCGCGATAATTCTCGCCGACCCCCGGCAGAACGTGGCGGACCGGGATGCCCGCCGCCGCCAGCACCTCCGGCCGGCCGATGCCGGAGAGTTCGAGCAGGTGCGGCGACTGCACGGCGCCCGCCGCCAGGATCACCTCGGCCCGCGCGCTCACCCGCTCCTCGCGACCGTCGCGCCGGTAGGTGACGCCGGTGACGCGGCGCCCGTCGAGGTTGAGGCGCAGGACCTGGGCGTTCGTGCGCACCGTCAGGTTCGGGCGCCGGCGGGCCGGCTGCAGGTAGGCGTCCCGGGCGCTCCAGCGCCGGCCGTTGCGCTGGTTGGCCTGGTAGTACCCGAACCCCTCCTGCGAGGCGCCGTTATAGTCGGGGTTCTCCGGGTAGCCGGCCTCGGTCCCGGCGCGGATGAAGGCGTCGGCAAGCGGGTTCCTCACCCCGACCCGGGTGACGTGAAGCGGCCCGTCGCGACCGCGAAGCTCCGGGTCGCCGCCCTCGAAACGCTCCAGCTTGCGGAAATAGGGCAGCACGTCGTGCCAGCTCCAGCCGCGGTTGCCGCTCTGGGCCCAGGTGTCGAAATCCTGCTTCTGGCCGCGCACGAAGATCATGCCGTTGATCAGCGTCGAGCCGCCGAGCCCCTTGCCGCGGGGCACCACGATGGCCCGCTCATGGGTGTTCGGCTCCGGCTCGGTGGCGAAGCGCCAGTTGAAGGCGGCGCCGGTGAGGAGCTTTGGGAAACCCGCCGGGATGCCGACCCAGAACCCGGTCCCCTCCCCGCCCGCCTCGAGCAGCAGCACGCTCGTGCGGGGATCCTCGCTCAGGCGGCTGGCCAGCACGCAGCCCGCGGTGCCCCCACCGACGATGACGACATCGAACGCGTCCATGGTCCTCCCCTGATGTTAGTTCTTTGTCGTTATGTAGTCCGTTCCATCAAGTGGCGCGCCTAACCCCTCCCCCCTCTGCGGGCTAGTGTGTTCACACATCTCGGTTTGAGTTCATTCCCCGTCAAATATCGCGCGCCTCTCCTCCCCCTTGTGGGGAGGAGTTGGAGGTGGGGGTGGTGCCGGAAGAGCCTCGCGCTCTACGCGGCACCACCCCCACCCCTAGCCCCTCCCCACAAGGGGGAGGGGAAGCGCCCACGTTTACAAAGGGTTAGCTCTCGGAGGGCGAAGTGTGAATCCGCTAGCCTCCGCGGGGGAGGGTGCCCGGCGGAGCCGGGCGGGAGAGGGGACGCCGCTTCCGGAGAGGTCCCGACCTTGATGACGGGCGCAAACTGGATCAGCGTCGCGCTGCCCCTCTCCCGGCCCGCTCCGCGGGCCACCCTCCCCCGCAGAGGGGGGGGAGGGTTCAGGTTGGCGTGTTTCCCTTACCCCCGCGCCAGCACCTTCCCCGGGTTCAGCAACCCCTCCGGATCGAGCGCCGCCTTGATCCGCCGCGCCAGCGCCATCTCGTCCGGATGGCGGTGCCGGGCGAGCTCGGCGACGCGGTACTGGCCGATGCCGTGCTCGGCCGAGATGCTGCCGCCGTAGCGGTCCACCACCCCGTGCACGAGGCCGTTGATCGCCTCCGAGGAATGATCCGGCCCGATCAGGACGTTGTAGTGGATGTTGCCGTCGCCCATGTGGCCGAAGGCGTTGACGCGGGTGCCGGGCGCACCCGCCGCCAGCACCCGGCCGGCCTCGTCGAGGAAGGCGGGAATCGCGGTGATCGGCACCGAGACGTCGTGCTTGACGCTCTTGCCCTCGCGGGCCTCGCACTCGGTCACGTGCTCGCGCAGCGCCCAGAGCTCGGCGGCCTGGCGGCCGGACTCGGCGAGCACCCCGTCGAGGGCGTCCTCGCGCTCGAGCGCCGTGCCGAGCACGCCCTCCATCGCCTCGCGCAAGCCGGAGAGCGACGAGGCGGCCTCGATCAGCACGCTCCAGCCCGCTTGGCCCACCGGGCTCTTCAGGCCGGCATGCGTCTCCACCAGGCCGAGCGAGGTGCCGGAGATCAGCTCGAAGGCCTGGATGCTGTCGCCGATCTCTTCTTGAGCCAGGGTGAACAGGCGGAGTGCCGCCGCCGGATCGGGCACGGAGAGCAAAGCCGTCGCGCTGTGGCGGGGCTTCGCCACGAGGCGCAGGACCGCCGCCGTGACGATGCCGAGCGTACCCTCGGTGCCGATGAAGAGCTGCTTCCAGTCGTAGCCGGCATTGTCCTTGCGCAGGGCCCTCAAACCCTCGACGATGCTGCCGTCGGCGAGCACCACCTCGAGGCCGAGCACCAGGCCGCGGGTCATGCCGTAGCGCACCACGTTGATCCCGCCCGCATTGGTGGCGATCACGCCGCCGACCAGCGCCGAGCCCTCCGCCGCGAAGCTCACCGGCAGGAGCCGGCCGGCGGCCTCGGCGGCGTCCTGCGCGATCTTGAGGACGCAGCCGGCCTCCGCCGTCAGCGTCAGGCCGACGGGATCGACCGCGCGAATCGCGTTCATGCGGGCGAGCGACAGCACCACCTGCCCCCCTGAGGCGTCCGGCACCGCGCCGCCGGCGAGCCCGGTATTGCCGCCCTGCGGCACCAGGGCGGCGCCGGCCCCGGCGCAGAGCCGCACCACGTCGGCGACCTCGGCGGTCGAGGCCGGGCGCACCACGCAGGCCGGCCGGCCCGGAAACAGGCGCCGCCAGTCGATCGCGAAGGGGGCCATGTCGGCCTCCGCGGTGAGGAGGCCGGCGGGGCCGAGACGCTCCCCGAGGCGCCGGATCAGGTCGCCCTGCGGGGATGAGTGGGCCGGAAGGGTCATCGGCGTCCTCCGGTTGAGTCGCGCGGGTGGGATTTTTAGGGTGGCGCCGGCCTCGCCCGGATGGCGGCCGGGGTCAAGCCCGCACGGCGCCGACCCGGACGCGGCCGATTCGCCGCCGCCCGTCGATTGGGAAGAATATTTTCAGCGTGCCGGCCGGACACGGATCGTCATCCGAAGTCCCGGCGAGGGACCGCAACTCGCGCAGCGGAAATTACTTGCGAAAAAGCAGATTTTATATAAAAAGTCGCACAAATCCTCACCGGAGACGACGATGCCCGAGCGGCGCGTGATTCTCGTCCTGCCGACGCAGGAAGCGCTGCACGACTCCGCCATGATGAGGCTGAGCGGCGGCAGCGGAATCGCCCGCCGTCTGACCGGATTACCGGCCCGGGCGGAGATCGACACGGGTTTTTCTCCTGTCCCGCTCGGGGATAGTCAATCCGGCTCGCCTTTCTCGGTGTCGTCACCCGACGGCGCCTCGCACTACGCCGTCCGGGCGACGATCGACGCCGGGGCCGAGCTGCCGGCGCTGACGACCGAGGGCGCGGCGATCTTCTCCGACCCGCCGATCGCGCATTTCGCGGCGCCGGCCGGCGCTCCGGGCGGCACCCGGGTGGAGGTGGAGCAGCGCCTCGGCGTGTCCGGGCTCGCCGCGCGCCGGCTCGACGGCGCGGGCGTGGCGATCGCGGTGGTGGATGGGGGCATCAACCTCGCGCATCTGGCCGCGCGCGACGTCGCGGCCTCGCTCGACGCGACGCTGAGCTGGCCGCCCCGCCCGGTCGAGGCCGGCCACCATCCGGTCGGTCCCGGCACGATGTGCGCCTACGGCGCCCTGATCGCCGCCCCGCGGGCGACGCTCCTCGACCTGCCCGTCCTGCCCGCGGCGGGGCCCGGCTTCCTCAGCGACGCGCTCCAGGCCTACGCGCACCTGCTCGCGGTCGTGCGGGCGGACAAGCCGCGCTTCAAGGCCCTCGTCGTCACCAATTCCTGGGGCCTCGGCCACGAGAGCTGGGATTTCCCGCCCGGCCATCCCGGGCGCTACGTCGACAATCCGGGCCACCCCTTCAACCGGATCGTCGGGGCGCTCTCCCGCTACGGGGTCGACATCCTGTTCGCGGCCGGCAACGACGGTCCCGAGTTCCGGGCCCCTCTGGGCGGGCGGGACGGCCCGCGCAGCCGGGCCACCATCATGGGGGCGAACGCCCATCCGGACGTCATCACGGTGACCGGCGCGACCCTGCGCGGCCGGCTGTCCGGCGACGCGCTGCAGGGCCCGGGCATTCCCGGGATGGTCTACGCCAAGCCCGACCTCGCGAGCTACACCGACTTCCTCGGCTCGGAGGCGGGCGGGCCGGGGAAGGCCGATGCCGGGACCTCCGCCGCCTGCCCGGTCGCCGCCGGCTGCGTCGCCGCCTTGCGGACCCGGCTGCCGCACGCCGCCCTCAACCCCCGCGACCTCACCGTCGCGCTCCAGGCCGATGCCAACCGCCGCGGCCCGTCGAGCTGGCACCACAGCCTCGGCTATGGAGTGATGGCACCTCTGCGCACCGCCATGCGCCTGGGGCTGTGAGGCGCGTTCGACGATCTCCCGACGATGTCTCACCCTCCGTGTCATCCCGGGTTCCGCTGCGCGGCCCTGGGATGACACGGAGGGTATGAAGCCTGATGGGGCGAGCCGAACACGCTCAGAACCGGATCACGGCCGCATCTGCAAAAAATCCGCCATCAGGGCGAGCTGGCCCTCCAGCATCGGCCAGCCCGGATGGGTGCGGCAGCCCCGCGCCGCCGCGGCCTTAAGCAGGAGCGTCTCGGCCGGCTGCATGATGATCTCGGCCACGAGCTGGTCGGGCGTCAGACCGGCGGGGTCGAGGGGCAGGGCGTCGTCGGGGCGCAGACCCAGCGAGGTCGCGTTGACCACGAGATCGTGCCCCGCCGGATCGGGCGTGCCGAGGGCGAGCGGTAGATCGGGGACGAGGCGGCGCAGGCGCGCGAACAGGTCCTCCACCCGCGCCGCGGTGCGGTTGTGCACGGTGAGGCGGCTCACCCCGGCCTCGGCCAGCGCGAAGGCGATGGCGTTGGCCGCCCCGCCCGCCCCGGCGAGATAGGCGCTGCGGCCGCGCGGTTCGTGGCCGGCGCTCCTCAGGCCCGCGACGAAGCCGGCCCCGTCCAGGATCTCGCCGACGAGGCGGCCGTCGGCCTCGCGCCGCACGGCGTTGACCGCCCCGACCAGCCGCGCCGCCTCGCTGACCTGATCGAGCAGCGGCACGATCGCGGTCTTGTGCGGCACGGTGATGATCGCGCCGCCGAAGCTCCGCACCGCCCGCAGGCCCGAGAGCACCGTCGCGAGGTCGGCGGCCGCGACGTGGAGCGGCACCATCACCCCGTCGACCCCGCGCTCGGCCATGATGCGGTTGAGCCCCTGCGGCGCCTTCACCTGGGCGATCGGATCGCCGAGAATCGCGAAGACGCGGGTGCGGCCGGTGATCCCCTGGCCCGTGATCTCCTGCCCTGTGATCGTGTGCATCGTGCGATCTGTCCTCCGAAGCGTTCGGTGCGGGTCGTCCGTGCGGGCAGGCCGGCCTCCGCCAGAATCCTGCCGCCGGCAGGACGTCGGGCTTATCGGCGGCGATTCCGGGTCGCGCCGGCCCCGGCAGCCGAGGACTCAGTCCGCCTCCCCATCGATGATCCGCGCGATGGCGTCGAGGAGGGAGGTATCCTCGCCGGCCATCCTGTCCATCCCGGCCATGCGGGCGATCACGGTGGCGGCGACCCGCTCCTCCACGGTGCCCTCGGCATAGGCGAACAGGATCGCGGCGCGCTCGCCGTCGCGGTGGCAGCGGCCCTCGATCTGGCTGAGCTGGATCGCGCTGTGGCGCATGTCGTGGACGATCAGGCTGCGCGGGCGCTCGCCGCCGGGCAACTCGTTGCGGTGGAGCGAGATCGATTCGGTGACGGTGAACACCACCGCGTCGAGCTCGCCCCGCTGGAAGGCGACCCGCACCGCCTCGTTGGTTTCAGGGCTCTGCGTCCCGTCGATGGCGCCGGCGCGCCAGCCGCGTCCGGCGAAGGCCTGGACGAGCGCCGCGCCGGTCTCCAGGAACGCCACCGAGACGGCGACCTGCTCGCCGGCCGCCAGCAGGTCGTCGGCGAGGTCGAGCGTGCCGGCGACGCGGATCAGGCTCGCCTTCTGGCGGAAGCGCAGATCCGCCGCCCAGCCGGCGGCGCGCCGGTTCGATCCGCCGGCGAGACCCCATTCCCGGCGGAACTCGCGCCAGGTCGCGTCGTAGAGGCGCTTCGAGGGTGCATCGAGGGCGGTGGGGGCCAGCTCCCGCTGCACCTCGGGCCAGCCGGCGATGTCGGCGGGCCGCCGCCGCAGCCCGATCGCCCGCGCCCCGCGATAGAGCAGGTCGGCCATCACGGTCTGGTCGCGGGCGTTCGGCTCCCACGACCAGTTCTGCCAGCGCCCCTTGGCGCGGCCGATCTTCAGGTGCTGCATCAGGGCGCGGAAATCGGCCATGGTCTCGACCGGCCGGCCGACGGCGTGGCCGAGCAGCGCGCCGAGATAGGACAATTCGTGCGGCGCCTGGCCGGCGGTGGCGCTGGCATAGACCGTGAAGGCCGCGGCCTCGGCCATCCGCCGGCAGGCCTGGCCCTGTTGCGAGTTCGGGTTGCGCAGGCGGTGGGCCTCGTCGAACACCACGATCGGCCAGACGCGCTTCGGCTGCCCGAGCTTGGCGAGCTCGTTGTTCTTCGCCCGCACCGAGCGGCGGCCGCTCGCGGCGGGCAGAGCCAGCAGGGACTTGGTGCGCTCGTAGTTCATGAGCGTCACGTCCTTCGCGCCCAGCCCCGAATCGCGGATCGTGCGCCGCCATTGCGGCATCGCCCCCTTGGGGCAGACGATCAGCACGGCGGATTCGGGCATCGCCGCCACGGCGCCCCAGACCGACAGCGTCTTGCCGAGCCCGGTCATGTCGCCGAGGAGGAAGCCCGGCCGCCCCTCCGCCCGCGCCGCCAGGATGGCGCGGATCGCCTCGACCTGATGCGGGCGGGGGATCAGGCGGAGGGTCGTGGGGAGGGAGGACATGCCGTCCCTATGCCCGGGGGGCGGGGTGGGGCTCAAGCCCGCGAGCCGGGTCCGAATCTCGGCGGCACTTTCCCGACGGGCCAGCCTCCAGTTCGACCCGGTCCTTCGGATCCAACCGGCTTGACCGCGCGGGAGGCCACCCGCGTCCATCGCGGGCGCAGACCAGCTCTACCGAAACCAACCGGATTTCGCTGCTTTGAAGGCAGGAACACATCGAGGCCGATATGCTCTACGAACTCGCCACCCTTTCGTGCCCGCTGCTCGCGCTCGGACAAGCCTCCGACGGCGCTCACGCCTGGATTGGCGACGGCGACGCGAAGGGCGAGCTGCTTGGCTGCTGGCGAACGGAGATCGGCACGCTCGGTCGGCTGCTCATGCTGCGTCGGTTCGAGGTACCGGAGGACATGACCGCCGAACGTCGGCGCGCCCTCCTGAGCAGCAACCCGTTCAACGCGGGGAACGTGGTGACGGCGATCGAGATGGAGAGCTACGCGCCGTTTCCCTTTCTGCCACCGGTCCGGACCGGGGACCGCGGCGGCGTGTACGAGTTCAGGACCTACCGTCTCAGGCCCGGGGGCCTGCCGTCGACTCTGGCGGGCTGGGAAGCCGCCATCGCACCGGCATGGGAATATACCGAGCACCTCGTCGTGAACATGTACGCCCTCGACGGAGCGCCGCGGATCACGCACATCTGGGCCTTCACGAGCCTGGAGGAGCGGAGCGGATTACGTGCCCGTGCCTACGGAGCCGGCGTCTGGCCGCCGAAGGGCGGACCCGAGCAAATCGTGGAGGCGACCTCGACGATTGCGCTTCCGCAGGGCACATCCCCTCTGTCCTGACCGCTCCCCCTCCGCGGCCACCGGGATGGCTGAGCCAGCCTGACTCGGCTCAGCCCAAGCCGGTCTTCGGCGCCTGCCACGCGACGCCCGGATGCTCGCGCACGTCCCCGGTTTTCGAGCCGGTGTCGGAGGTGCTGACCCAGTCACCGGGCTCGGCGACCTCGACCACCTCGTCGTCCGGATAGGCGGCTTCGAGAAACAGCCTCGCCTCGCCCTCGGCCGCGGCGCGCACCGTCACGAGCCGCCGATCGCCGGACGTCCCGCGCACCCGCGCGATGAAGAGCTTCGTCATCGTCGTCCTCATGAGAAATACGGCCGGCCGCGACGCGGCCGGCCGTCTCGCCTCGGGGCGGCCCGGATGTGCCCGGTATCCTAACCGGCTCCCGGATCGACCTCGTCGCCCTGCCGGTCCCCTGCATGGGCACCGGACTTGTTGCCCTCGCCGTCGCCGTCCTGCGGCACCGCGGCGACGCCCTTCAGGTCGTCGGCGGTGATCGTGTCGTCGCGGGGGGACTTGGATCCGCGATCGTCCTTGCGCTCAGCCATCCCGTTCTCCTCACCAATCGACCTTGCCGCCGGTCTTCTCGGTCCGGTACTCGCCGTCCGCGACCTTCTTCCCTTCGCGGGGTCCCTGCCCGGCGATCTGGTCGGAATGGCCGCCGGAGCTGCCGCCGACCGAGACCGGCGGCCGGCCGGGGGTGCCGGCCGAGGACCATTCGCGCTTCAGCTCGGCCTCGTCGCGGCCGCCACCCTCCTGCCGGGTGATCGCCTCCTGCTGGGGCGTCTGGTGGCCGCCGCCGGCGGCCGGTCCGCCCCGGCTGCCCACCACGTCGTCGGGCTTGCGCGTCATGGTCTCACTCCCCCTCGTCCTTGCCGACCGCGGCCGTCGCCCGGTCGATCGCCTCCTTGGTGGCGGGATTCTGCGCAGCGGAACTGCTGGTCGAAGGGTCGCTGATCCGGCGCAGGTTCTCCGGCGGCGTCTCGTCCTCGGTGGCCTGGCTGCCGTCGGTCGCGCCGATCGCGTCGAGGCGGTTGAAATCGGACGCCACCCGGGCGTCGCGGGCCTGGCCCATCGGGTCGTGGGCCATGTCCGCTTGCGTGCGCTGCGGCACCCCGACGTCGAGGGGGGAATCCTGCCCCATGTCCTGCCCGTTGCGGTCGGTATAGGGGTCGAAGTCGCGCAAGCTGGGCCGCGCCTGATCCGTCTTCGCCATCGATTCGTCTCCTGTTGCGGCCGTTCGCTCGTGTCGAGGACAACACCGGGGTCGGTATGAGGTTTCCGCGGGTCAGCCGCGCCCGCGGTCCGGTGCTCCGGCCCGTGACAACCGCCGCGCTTGCTGGCAGGACGGCGCGACATCCACGGAGATCCTGACGCCCGTGACATCCGCCAATTCCCGCACCGCCGACCATCCGATCGACGCGCTCTTCCTCGAGCGCTGGTCGCCCCGCGCCTTCACCGGCGAGGCGGTGCCGCAGGCCGACCTGATGACGATGATCGAGGCGGCGCGCTGGGCCCCCTCGGGCTACAACTCGCAGCCCTGGCGCTTCGTCTACGCGTTGCGCGACACCCCCGCCTGGGAGACGTTGTTTCGCCTCCTCGTGCCGTTCAACCAGGGCTGGGTGAAGTCGGCCGGGGCGCTGGTCTTCATCGCCTCGAACGGGATGATGAACACCAAGGACGGTCTCAAGCCCTCCTACAGCGCGTCCTTCGATGCCGGCACGGCCTCGGCGCTGTTCCAGCTCCAGGCGATCAAGATGGGCTGGCACGCCCACGGCATGACAGGCTTCGACCACGAGGCGGCGCCGGCCGCCCTGAACCTGCCGCCCCACCACCGGGTCGAGGCCGCCTTCGCCGTCGGCCGCAAGGCCGACCCGGCGACGCTGCCGGAGGAGACCCGCGCCCGCGAGACGCCGAACGACCGTCACCCCCTGTCCGACTTCGTGTTCGAGGGCGGGTTCCCGCCGCGCGAGGCGTGACCACCCCGACCTCCTACGAGGCGTTCGCCTCCGGGTTCCGCTGGCGGATCCCGGAGCGCTACAACATCGCGGTCGATGTCTGCGACCGCTGGGCCGCGGCCGACCCGGGGCGCACCGCGATCCTCGACGTGGCGCCGAACGGCCGGATCGAGGCCTGGAGCTTCGCCGCCTTGCGCGAGGCCTCGAACCGCTTCGCCAACGCCCTTCGCGCCCACGGGGTCCAGGCCGGCGACCGGGTGGCGGTGCTGCTGCCGCAATCCCCCGCCGTGGTGGTGGCCCATCTCGCCATCTACAAGCTCGGCGCCGTGGCGCTGCCGCTCGCCGTGGTGTTCGGGCCGGAAGCCCTGCTGCACCGTCTCGGCGATGCCGGCGCGAAGGCCGTCGTGACCCATGCGGGCGGCGTCGCCAAGCTCGCGGCCTTGCGCGACGCGCTGCCGGACCTCGACCTCGTCGTCTCGACCGACGGCGCCGGCGACCGGGCGCTCGGCTACGCCGACCTGCTGGCGGCGGCCTCGCCCGACCTCGTCCCGGTCGACACGCGGGCCGACGACCCGGCCCTGATGATCTACACCTCCGGCACCACCGGCCCGCCGAAGGGGGCTCTGCACGGCCACCGGGTGCTGCTCGGCCACCTGCCGGGCTTTGCCATGATGCACGACTTCATGCCGAAGGCCGGCGACCGGATGTGGACCCCGGCCGACTGGGCCTGGGCCGGGGGGCTCCTCAACGCGCTGCTGCCGAGCCTGCATCACGGCGTCGCCGTGGTGGCGCGCAAGGCGGAGAAATTCGAGCCCGAGGAGGCGTTCCGGCTGATGGCCGACCTCTCGGTCGCCAACGCCTTCGTGCCGCCGACGGCCCTGCGGATGCTGCGCACCGTCGCGGATCCGCGCGGCCGCTTCGACCTGAGCCACCTGCGCACCCTCGCCTCGGCCGGCGAGATGCTGGGCCCCGAGACCTTCCACTGGGCGCGCGACGCGCTCGGACTGACCATCAACGAGGCCTACGGCCAGACCGAGTGCAACCTGGTTCTGGCCTCCTGCGCCGCCCTGGGGCTGGCCCGGGCGGGATCGACCGGAAAGCCGGTGCCGGGCCACCGCGTCGCAGTGATCCGCCCGGACGGCAGCCCGGCGGATTCCGACGAGATCGGCCAGATCGCCGTCGCCCGGCCCGACCCGGTGATGTTCCTGCGCTACTGGAACGACCCGGAGGCGACGGAGCGCAAATTCTTACGCGACTGGATGACCACCGGCGACCAGGGCCGGATGGACCCGGACGGCTACGTCCACTTCGTCGGCCGCGACGACGACGTCATCACCTCGTCGGGCTACCGGATCGGCCCCGGCGAGATCGAGGATTGCCTGCTGCGCCACCCGGCGGTCGCGCTCGCCGCGGCGGTGGGCAAGCCGGATCCCGTCCGCACCGAGATCGTCAAGGCCTTCGTGGTCCTGCGTCCCGGCTACGCCCCGTCCGACGCGCTCGCCACCGAGATCCAGGCCTTCGTGCGTACGCACCTCTCGGCCCACGAATACCCGCGCGAGATCGCGTTCCGGCCGACCCTGCCGCTCACCACAACCGGCAAGATCATCCGGCGGGTGCTGCGCGACGAGGCGTGAGGGGCGATCCCCCACGCCGGGCGTCGTCCCGCGCCATGAGATCATCATCCTCGGATGTCGAAGGCTGCGGCGCCGGAAAACCGGCGCTACCGTCGCGCAACCATCGCGCCCTATTATCTTGCGATCGATGCAGCTGCCGTTAAGTCGCGGCAGATCGCTTCAGATTACCTCGACGGCAATTTTTTAGACCTGGCATTTCGACGAAACCGGAGGCGGCATTAACGAGAACCGGCTACGACGTCGGCATGCCTCTACGTCATGGATCCGCAGCCTCCGCCGCGGCCTTGCGGTCGCTCCGGCGCGCCACGGCCCTCGTCCGGTCGAGCGTGCCGCTCCTCGTCGGCGGCCTCGTGCTGCCGAACGCCCTGGCGCTCGCATTCGGCATCCTCGCGGGCGTGCCGGCGCGCACGAGCGCCATCGCGCTCTACGCGGCGCTCGCGCTCCTCGGCGGACGGCTTCCGGGCTGGGCGCTGGCGTTGCTCGCCCTGCCGGTGATAGTGCTCGATCTCGCCCTCGCCGTCGGCCGGATGTTCTTCCTCGACACCGACGCGCTCCTGCACCTCATCGATGCCGGCACGCTGGCGACGCTCCTGGCGACCCCCGCCTACGCGGCCGGCGCCGCCGCCGTCGTCGGACTCGCGCTCGTCTACCTCGCCGTCCTGGTGCAGGCCGGTCCGGCGATGCGCCGGGGCAGCCGCCCGGTCTTCGCGGCGGCGGTCGCCGCTTTGCTCGTCGGCGACGGCGTGGTCAACGGCTCCACGGCCTACGATTTCGGGGCGCTCGCGAGCGTCGGCCAGCCATTCCACTCGGGCAGCCTCGCCTCCGGATTCGACGCCCTCGCCGACCAGTCCAGGCCGCCGCACCGGGTCCTGATGGTGATGGTCGAGAGCCTCGGCGTCCTGCGCGATGCCGGCCAAAACGGGATCCTGACGGCGCCCTTCGACGACCCGGCCCTGCGCCGGCTCTACACGGTCACGACCGGCACCAGCGCCTTCTTCGGGGCCACCGCCTCGGGCGAGATGCGCGAACTGTGCCGGACCTACCGCTCGCACCGCCAAGTCTTCACACAAGCCTTCACGCAAGTCTTCACCGGGCAAACGTCCGCCGAGGACGATCCGACCTGCCTGCCCAAGCGGCTCGCCGCCCGCGGCTACCGGACGGTCTCGGTCCACGGCTACCATGCCGGCTTCTACGACCGCGCGCAGTGGTATCCGCTCGCCGGCTTCCGGAAGAGCCTGTTCGGCGAGACCCTGGCGCCCCGGTTCGCACGGGCCTGCGGCGGCCCGTTCCCGGGCCCCTGCGACACCGACGTGGCGGCGGTGGTCGAGGCCGAGCTGGCGGCGCCCGGGCCCGCCTTCGTCTACTGGCTCACCCTGAACTCGCACGTGCCGGTGCCGCCGGGCGCGGCGACGCCGCGCCATGATTGCGGGCGCCCGGGCAGCCCCTTCGCCGACCGCGAGGTCTGCGCCATGGTGGAGATCTGGCAGGACGTGTTCGCGGCGGTGTCGCGCATCGCCCTGGCCCATCCGGGCACCGAGATCCTGCTCGTCGGCGACCACGCGCCGCCCTTGTGGCGACGGGCGGCCCGCGACGCGTTCGAGCCCGGCCGGGTGCCGTGGATCCGGCTCGCGCCGCTCCCGGTCGCCACCGCGGCCCTGCCTTGACCCCCTTGCCGTCAACGCGAAGAGGGCGGCGGGAGCCTTGGCTCCCACCGCCCCCTCGAAACGTCGAACCCGTCCGATCCGGGATCAGAAGCTCAGCGCCACCTTGGCCTCGCGCAGCTGCGCGATCTGGCCCTCGATCTCGATCTTGCGGTCGTAATCGTCGGTGGCGTCGTACTGGAGCTCGGCCGCCGCGATGTCGGCGTCGATGATCGCGGGCGTCAGCTCCTCGATCGGGGTGGCACGCTCGGCGATCACGGTCAGCGAGGTGGCGTTGATCTCGGCGAAGCCCCCGCGCACCAGCACCCGCTTGCCCTTCTGCGGGCTCTCGGTGATCACCAGCACGCCGGTCTTGAGGGTGGTGAGCACGGGCGCGTGCCCGGGCAGCACCGTCATCTCGCCCTCGGAACCCGGAAGCTGCACGGCGTCGACCGGGCCGGAATACAGGATCCGCTCGGGGCCGACGAGGTCGAACTGGAAGGTGGCCATGGGGTCAGGTCGTTTCCGGTTTCGTCAGGCGCGACAGGATTTTCGCGAAAAGGGCTTGGCTCCGCCGGAGCCAAGCCCGCTCTCATGTCTCTGCCGATCAGGCCGCGGCGGCGAGGCGCTGGGCCTTCTCCTTGGCCTCCTCGATCGAGCCGACCATGTAGAAGGCGGCCTCGGGGAGGTTGTCGTACTCGCCGTCCACCAGGCCCTTGAAGCCCTTGATGGTGTCCTCGAGCGCCACGAGCTTGCCCGGCGAGCCGGTGAAGATCTCGGCGACGTGGAACGGCTGGCTCAGGAAGCGCTCGATCTTGCGGGCGCGGGCCACCGACAGCTTGTCCTCCTCGGACAGCTCGTCCATGCCCAGGATCGCGATGATGTCCTGGAGCGCCTTGTAGCGCTGCAGCACCTGCTGGACGCGGCGGGCGACGTTGTAGTGCTCCTCGCCGAGGATCGCCGGCGACAGCATGCGCGAGGTCGAGTCGAGCGGGTCCACCGCCGGGTAGATGCCCTTCTCGGCGATCGAGCGCGACAGCACGGTCGTGGCGTCGAGGTGGGCGAACGAGGCGGCCGGCGCCGGGTCGGTCAGGTCGTCGGCCGGCACGTAGATCGCCTGCACCGAGGTGATCGAGCCCTTGGTGGTGGTGGTGATGCGCTCCTGCAGGGCGCCCATGTCGGTGGCGAGCGTCGGCTGATAGCCCACCGCCGAGGGGATGCGGCCGAGCAGCGCCGACACTTCCGAGCCCGCCTGCGTGAAGCGGAAGATGTTGTCGACGAAGAACAGCACGTCCTGGCCCTCATCGCGGAAATGCTCCGCGACGGTGAGGCCGGTCAGCGCGACGCGGGCGCGGGCGCCCGGGGGCTCGTTCATCTGGCCGTACACCAGGGCGCACTTGGAGCCTTCCGCGGAGCCGTGCTCCTTGGGGTCCATGTTCACCTTGGACTCGATCATCTCGTGGTAGAGATCGTTACCCTCGCGGGTGCGCTCACCCACGCCGGCGAACACCGAGTAGCCCGAGTGGGCCTTCGCGATGTTGTTGATGAGCTCCATGATCAGCACGGTCTTGCCGACGCCGGCGCCGCCGAACAGGCCGATCTTGCCGCCCTTGGCGTAGGGGGCGAGCAGGTCCACCACCTTGATGCCGGTGACGAGGATCTGCGCCTCGGTCGACTGCTCGGCGTAGGACGGGGCCGGCTGGTGGATCGCGCGGAGCGACTCGGTCTTGATCTCGCCGGCCTCGTCGATCGGCTCGCCGATGACGTTCATGATGCGGCCGAGGGTGTTGGCGCCGACGGGCACGCGGATCGGCGAGCCGGTGTCGGAGACCTCCTGGCCGCGGACCAGGCCCTCGGAGGTGTCCATGGCGATGCAGCGCACGGTGTTCTCACCGAGCTGCATCGCGACCTCGAGGACGAGGCGGTTGCCGTTGTTGCTGGTCTCGAGGGCGTTCAGGATCTCGGGCAGGTGGCCCTCGAACTGCACGTCGACGACCGCGCCGATGACCTGGGTGATGCGGCCGGTCTTGTTCGAGCCGGCGCCGGGGGTGGCAGTGTTCGCCATGATGCTAATCCCTGATTGCGTGCGGTCAGAGCGCCTCGGCGCCCGAGATGATCTCGATCAGCTCCTTGGTGATCATCGCCTGGCGCGTCCGGTTGTAGATCAAGGTCTGCTTCTTGATCATCTCGCCGGCGTTGCGCGTGGCGCTGTCCATGGCACCCATGCGCGCGCCCTGCTCGGAGGCGGCGTTTTCCAGGAGCGCCCGGAGGATCTGGACGGTGAGGTTCCTCGGCAGCAGGGCCGCCAGGATCTCGCCCTCGCCCGGCTCGTACTCGTAGACCGCGTCGGCCGAGGCGCCGGTAGAGGCGGTCTCGGTCGGGGCGATCTCCGCCGGGATGATCTGCTGCGCCGTCGGGATCTGGAGGATCACCGAACGGAAGCGCGAGTAGAACAGGGTCGCGACGTCGAACTCGCCCGCGTCGTAGCGGCCGAGCAGGTTGCGGGCGATCGTCTCGGCATTCTCGAAGCCGAGCTGGCGCACTCCGCGCAGCTCGATCAGCTCGACGATCTGGTCGCGGAACTCGCGACGCAGGACGTCGTAGCCCTTCTTGCCGACGCAGATGATCTTGACCGTCTTGCCCTGCGCCATCAGGCGCCGGGCATGGTCACGGGCGAGACGCGCGATCGAGGAGTTGAACGCGCCGCACAGGCCGCGCTCCGCCGTGCAGACGAGGAGCAGGTGGGTGCGGTCCTGGCCGGTGCCGGAGAGCAGCCGGGGCGTCTCCGCCCCGGGGGTCAGGTTGGCGGCGAGGTTGCCGAGCACCTGCGCCATGCGCTCGGCGTAGGGCCGGGCGCTCTCCGCCGCCATCTGCGCCCGGCGCAGCTTGGCGGCGGCGACCATCTGCATCGCCTTGGTGATCTTCTGGGTCGCCTTCACCGAGGTGATGCGATTGCGCAGGTCCTTCAGACTCGCCATCGGAGGGTCCTTTGGTGTCGAGCCGGAGGCTTACTGGAAGGACTTGGCGAAGGACTCGACCACGCCCTTGAGCTTGGCGCCGCTGTCGGCCGACAGCTCCTTGGAGGAGCGGATCGCGTCGAGCAGGTCCGTGTGCTTGGTGCGCAGGGTCGAGAGCAGGCCGTCCTCGAAGGCGCGGACCCGGTTGACCGGGATCGCGTCGAGGTAGCCGTTCACGCCGGCATAGATCACCGCGACCTGCTCTTCCATCTTCAGCGGCGAGAATTGCGGCTGCTTCAGGAGCTCGGTCAGGCGGGCGCCGCGGTTGAGCAGCTTCTGGGTCGAGGCGTCGAGGTCCGAGCCGAACTGAGCGAAGGCCGCCATCTCGCGGTACTGCGCCAGCTCGCCCTTGATCTTGCCGGCGACCGACTTCATCGCCTTGGTCTGGGCGGCGGAGCCGACGCGCGACACCGAGAGGCCGACGTTCACCGCCGGGCGCACGCCCTGGTAGAACAGGTCGGTCTCGAGGAAGATCTGGCCGTCGGTGATCGAGATCACGTTGGTCGGGATGTAGGCCGAGACGTCGTTGGCCTGGGTCTCGATGACCGGGAGCGCGGTCAGCGAGCCGTTGCCGGCGGCGTCGCCCATCTTGGCGGCGCGCTCGAGCAGGCGGGAGTGCAGGTAGAACACGTCGCCCGGATAGGCCTCGCGGCCCGGCGGGCGGCGCAGCAGCAGCGACATCTGGCGGTAGGCGACGGCCTGCTTCGACAGGTCGTCGTACACGATCACGGCGTGCATGCCGTTGTCGCGGAAGTACTCGCCCATGGCGCAGCCGGCGAAGGGCGCCAGGAACTGCATCGGGGCGGCGTCCGAGGCGGTGGCCGCGATGACGATCGAGTATTCCAGCGCGCCGTTGTCCTCGAGGACCTTCACGAACTGGGCGACGGTGGAGCGCTTCTGGCCGACCGCGACGTAGACGCAGTACAGCTTGGCCTTCTCGTCGGTGCCGGCATGGGCCGGCTTCTGGTTCAGGATGGTGTCGAGGGCCACCGCCGTCTTGCCGGTCTGGCGGTCGCCGATGATCAGCTCGCGCTGGCCGCGGCCGATCGGGATCAGGGCGTCGATCGCCTTGAGGCCGGTCGCCATCGGCTCGTGCACCGACTTGCGCGGGATGATGCCCGGGGCCTTCACGTCGACGCGGCTGCGCTTCTCGGCGACGATCGGGCCCTTGCCGTCGATCGGGTTGCCGAGCGCGTCGACGACGCGGCCGAGCAGGCCCTTGCCGACCGGCACGTCCACGATGGCGCCGGTGCGCTTGACGGTCTGGCCTTCCTTGATCTCGCGGTCGGAACCGAAGATCACGACGCCGACATTGTCCTGCTCGAGGTTCAGGGCCATGCCGCGCACGCCCGACTCGAACTCGACCATCTCACCGGCCTGGACGTTGTCGAGGCCGTAGACGCGGGCGATGCCGTCGCCGACCGACAGGACCTGACCGACCTCGGTGACCTCGGCCTCCTGGCCGAAGTTCTTGATCTGCTCCTTCAGGATGGCGGAGATCTCGGCGGCACGGATGTCCATCTGGACCTTCCCTCGTTTTTTCGCGTGTCGGGCGGTGTTCTGGAAGTGGCGGGTGCGGGGCCCTTAGCGGGCGCCCTGCATCGCCAGGCGAATGCTGTTGAGCTTGGTGCGCAAGGAGGCGTCGACCATGCGGCTGCCGAGCTTGACGACGATGCCGCCGATCAGGGTCGGGTCGATGCGCAGGTCGAGGTCGACCTCGGCCTTCGCGACGTCCTTGAGGGACGCCTTGATGTCCTGGAGGACCGCGTCGGAGGGCTTCTCGGCGAGCCGCACCTCGGCGCGCACGATGCCCTTCGACTCGCGCACCAGCTCGCGATAGGCGCGGATCATGTCCGGCAGGGCGAAGAGCCGGCGGTTGGCGGCCGAGAGGCGGATGAAGTTGGCGGCCAGCCCCTGGATGCCGGCCTTGGCCAGCACGGCCTCGATCGCCTTGACCTGGTCCTCGGCTGAGAAGGCCGGGCTGCGCACGAGGCGCCGCAGGTCGGCGCTCTCGGTCAGCAGGGCGTCGAACCGGTCGAGCCCCTCGGCCACCGCGTCGACGGCCCGCTCCTCGCGAGCGAGCTCGAACAACGCCGAGGCGTACCGCCCGGCGACGCCCGCCAGGGGAGAACCCGATTCCGATGCGTTCTGAGCCACCAGCGCTCTCTCTTCATGTCCTGGCCCGACGGGTCCGGCCGGATCGCGCCGGTCTGGAGTGGAGCGGCGGCGGCGCGCGGCCCGTCGATGATGGGAAAGGCTCCGGCGCGAGAAGAATGCCCCCTCCCCCGGCGCGGCGCCGGCCTAGCATGGGTTTTTAAGGGGCGCAAGGCGAGCGGAGGCGCGCCAATCGCGAGGCGGGCCGTGGGCTTAAACCCATCCGGCGCCTCGCGGTTGCGTCAACGGGGCGGCGCTTCGACGATGGTCGGATTGCGCTTTTCGGGCGTATCGAGGCGCATGCCCGCCTCCGCGACGGCCGAGCCGCGGAGGTTTCGGCAGGGTTTCCGGATAATTTCGCGAGTCGGACGGATCTTTAGCTCGCGCAGGCGATCTCGTCGCATTCGGCGACGTTCGAGAGCACCCGGGCGAGGCTCTTCGGCCCCGGATAGCCCAGCAGCGCCGACGTGCCGACGACGTAGGACGGGGTGGCGTGCAGGCCGAGATTGGCCGCGAGGCTCATCTGGCTCTTCAACGCCTCGCGCACCTCGTCGGAATCGGCCGCCTGCTCGATGGCCGCCCGGTCGTGGCCGAGCCGCGAAGCCGCCTCCAGCGCCCGCGGCCCGTCGTTGCGCCCCGTGGTGCCGGGGCCCAGCAGCGCGGCGTAGAGCTTGGCGGTCGCCGCCGAGCCGCCGGCGCGCTGCACCGCCAGCGCCACCTTGGCGGCCTGGGCCGACTGCACCGACAGGATCGGGTTGTTGACGAGGCCGATGCGCAGGTCCGGACTGGCCTTGACGAGGTCGTCGAGGTCGCGCGCCGCCGCCCGGCACCACGGGCAATTGTAGTCGAAGAACTCGTAGAGCGTGACCGAGGCCTCCCGCTTCCCGAGCCAGGTCACGCCGCGCAGCCGCCCGATCTCGGAGGCGAGCTCGCCCGGCAGGCGGGTGTTGGGGATCGGCTGGCCGTTGTCGCCGGTCACCGCGCGCCACTGGCCCTCGGCCTGCGCCCGGGCCTTGGTGGCGAGGGCGGGAACGGCCGCCAGGGAGGCGACGAGGAGGGTGCGGCGGGAGAGCGACATGGGTGGACTTCCAACGCGCGACGGGCTGTCGTCACGCGTGAGGACTAGCTCGGCCATTTTGGCCGGATGATGGCTGCGCCCCGAGCTCGGCCGTGCGGGCCGTCGTTCGAGCCCCGATCCACACACTTTGCGCGGCTACGCTGTGGTGCGCCCAATAATATTTTTTGACGTCGAAGTTAAAGCGCTTCTCCCCTCTCCCGTGTGGGAGAGGGGCCGGGGGTGAGGGTGACACGCTTCAGTGTGAGGCTGAGAGATTGGTGCTGGAAGCTCAACGCCCTCAGCTTTACGCGGAAGCCGAGCCACCCTCACCCCTACCCCTCTCCCAAACGGGAGAGGGGATCCCGCGATTTAGACTTCGCTAAAATTGAAGGAATACGAGTCAGGCTCTCTCCTCCAGCGCCCTCACCACCGCCGCCTCCAGCGCCTCCGGCTTCACCCGTGGGGCGAAGCGCGCGATCACCCGGCCGTTGCGGCCGATCAGGAACTTGGTGAAGTTCCACTTGATCGCGCGGGTGCCGAGCAATCCCGGCCGCTCCTCCTTCAGGTGGTCGAAGAGCGGCTCGGCCTTCGCTCCGTTCACCTCGACCTTGGCGAAGAGCGGGAAGCTGACGTCGTAGTTGAGCGTGCAGAACCGGGCGATCTCCTCGGCATCACCCGGCTCCTGCGCACCGAACTGGTTGCAGGGGAAGCCCAGCACCACGAGGCCGGCCTCGCGGTGGCGGCGCCACAGGGCCTCCAGCCCCGCATAATGCGGGGTGAAGCCGCAAGCCGAGGCGGTGTTGACGACGAGCAGCACCTTGCCGCGGTACTGCGCCAGCGGGTGGGGCGTGCCGTCGGGCGCGGCGGGGGCGAAATCGTGGACCGTGCTCATCGGTCCGGTATGCCTCACCCCGCAGCCGAGGTCTTCCCACCCGACAGCACCCGCTCCGCCGCCGCCCCCAGCACTTGCACGCCGAGCGCCAAGTCCTCCTCCTTGGTGTCCTCGGACCAGTGATGGCTGATGCCGCCGATCGAGGGCACGAACAGCATCGCGGCGGGCATCACCTTGGCGACGTTCTGGGCATCGTGGCCGGCGCCCGAGGGCATCGTCTGCCACCCGCCGGGACACAGGGCCTCGGCCGCCTCCGACAGAGCCCCCATCAGGCCGGGATCGCACAGGGCCGGGCTGTTGCGGGAGATCTCCTCGAGGGTCGCGGTGCAGCGCTCGCGCCGGTTGCTCTCGCGGATCAGCGCCCGCAGGGTCGCCTCCATCCGCTCCAGCACCGGGACCGACACGTCGCGGAACTGGAACAAGATCTCGGCCCGCCCCGGGATGATGCTCGGCGCGCCGGGATCGAGGGTGATGCGGCCGGTGGTCCAGGTGCTGCGCTCGCCGCAGACCTGCGGAAAGGCTTGGTCGATGGCGGCGAGCAGCCGCACGGCGGTCAGGCCGGCATCGCGACGCTCCGCCATCGTGGTGCCGCCGGCATGGTCCTGCGCGCCCTCGATCACGATCCGCCACTGCCAGATCGCCACGATGCCGGTGACGACCCCGAGGCGCAAACCCGTCGATTCGAGCTGCGTGCCCTGCTCGATATGCATCTCCAGGAAGCCGCGGTAGCGCCCCGGCTCCAGCTGCATCCGCTGCAGGCCGGCGAGACCGGCGGCGTGGAGGGCGTCACGCAGAGGGGTGCCGTCGGTGCTGTTGCGGCCGCCGTCGATCTCGGCCTCGGTGACCTCGCCGATGGCGGAGCGGCTGCCGAGGAAGCCGACGTCGAAATGCCCCTCCTCGTCGGCGAAGGCGACGACGTCGACCGGCAGCCCGGCCCGGGCAAGCGCGAGGCCCGCCACCACCCCGAGCGCCCCGTCGAGCCAGCCGGCCTCGTTCTGGCTCTCGATGTGGCTGCCGACGAGGAGGTGCGGGCCGTCGCCCCGATGGCGCCCGAGGACGGTGCCGACGCCGTCGATGGAGGGTTCGAGCCCGCATTCCTCCAGGCGCCGCATCAGCCAGCGCCGGGATTCCATGTCCTGGGGGGAATAGGTCGGGCGGTGCACCCCGGTGCGGAAGCGGCCGATGGCGCGCAGGTCGTGGAGGTCGCGCAGAAAGGCCGCGGTGTCGATCTCGGGCATGTCTTCGGCCGCCGTATGTGTGTTGCTCGGCACCGACGAGGTCAGCAAAGGCCTCACACCGTCGTTGCGCGCTTGTTATCGCTATCGCAGAGCGTGTCGCAAAGACCGAGCCAGGGCCGTGTCGGCACTCGGCCGCCAATCGAATGGACGAGGCTGCGGACCTGTCCGGGGCAGGGCGGCCTTCCGGAAAACCTACCGGGACGCCACAGGGCGCCCGCATGTCGCTACGTCGAAAATCGTCTCAGCTGTATGTGGCGTAGCCGTCGGTGGCGATGAGCGTCCAGCGGCCGCGAATCTTGCGATAGATCAAGGCCGTGATGTCGCCGTGCATGCCGCGCCGTCGGACCTTGCCATCGTCGCGTAAATGCAACCCGACACTGTGGCCGTGATCCCGCACGATGACGGCCGTCCGGAACTCCGCGTCGAAAATCGGGTAGCTGTAGGACCGGCGTATCTCTCTCGGCATGCTCGGCACGGTTGCCGCCGCCTTCGCGACCGCGGCTTGCCTCTCCTTGAGGACGAGCCCGATGCGATCGAGAGAATCCTCGTCGCTGCACACGAGATCGGACTTGCCAGAGCTTCGGCCGATGATCTCCGCCGGGCTGCTCGGATGGTGTCGCGGCGAGAGGTCGGCGTGGATGTGATGATTGAGGTATTTCTTGGCAGTCTCAGCCATGACATCGTATTTCAGCCACTTGCTGTCGACGACGCAGGCCTGGAACGTGTCCGCCTCGGTGGCGACGATGTCCTTGAAGAGGGCAATGGTCTCCCGGTCGAGACGCTCCCAGACATCCTCTGCCGAGGCCGGCAAGGAGAGCCCTGAGCCGTACAGCAGAACCAGGGCCGCCGCCGCGAGTCTCGACCAGCCGCTCGCCATTGCGCGACTCCTTGTCCTTGCGGCAGAGAGCCGATCGTCTTCCGCTCTCACACGGTATCATGCCCGCGACGTCGCGCCATCCGCGAGCAGGTACCCGCTCCTGCTCGCGGCGGAGCCGGATCGCCCACCTACGGCGACAGGCGACGAAGGAGCAGGCTCGGGCGCCGCGTCGATCACGGCAAAAAGAAGGCCCGCCGAAGCGGACCTTGGTCTCAGTACCCGCTCGGGAACCACGCGGCAGCGGACCGGGTTTGTCCTGTGCAGGGCGGTGGCGATGCCGCTGCGCTGCTCGCGCCTTCCTCGGGCGTTTCCTCCCTAGACTCGGGCCGCCTTCTCAAGGGGCGGCCCTTTTTTCGTCCAGGATTGTTAACCTAACTCAAGTCCCGCGCTTCCGGTTGCATCCTCCCTCGGACGACCGCCGAAAGGTGCTGCCCGGGCGTGGTCAGGCCGTCGCCCACTCGTCCTTCGCTTCGGCGGTGGTGCGGTTGAGGCGAACCTCTCCACCCGCGACGGCGGCGATGGAATCGACGTGGATGAAGTGATGGTGGCCCCCGGCCGCCGGGTCGGTCTTCGTCAGCTTGATCCGCTGGCCGTCGAGGTGATCGATCGTGCCGACATGCCCGCCGTCGGAGCCGACGACCGGCATGTGCTCCTTGATGCTGCTGAGATCGATCATCGCGCGCTCCTTGCGTGGTGCGGCGATCAACGAGGATACCCGGGGCAGGTTCCTGCCACCCGCGGAAGGCCGAATGGCCTCCCACGGGCGTCCAGAGGCCTCAGGCCCCCGGCGCAGCCAGCTTCCCATCCTGCCGCCGCCACAGCTTGAGCGGGTTGGCGTCCTTCAGGGCGGCCGGCAGCAGGGCCTCCGGCAGATCCTGGTAGCTCACCGGGCGCAGGAAGCGGTGGATCGCCAGGCTGCCGACCGAGGTGGTGCGGCCGTCCGAGGTCGCAGGGTACGGCCCGCCATGCACCATGGCGTGGCCGACCTCGACGCCGGTGCCGAAGCCGTTGACCAGGATGCGCCCGACCCGGCGCTCCAGTACCGGGAGCAGCGCCCGGGCGGCGTCGTGATCGGCCTCGTCGAGGTGGACGGCGGCCGTCAGCTGGCCCTCCAGCCGCTCCAGCACCGCGCGGATCGACGCGAGGTCGGGGCAGCGCACCACCAGCGAGGCGGCGCCGAACACCTCCTCGGCGAGGGTGTGATCGGCGAGGAAGGACTCGGCGGTGGTGGAGAACAGCGCCGCCTGACCCTGATGCGTGCCGCCGGCGAGGCCGCGCGCGAGCGTGGTCACGGCCGGGTTGGCTTCGAGCGCCGCGACGCCGGCGCAATAGGCCTTGTGGATGCCGGGCGTCAGCATCGTGGCGGCCTGGGTCTCCGTCAGGGCGGCGGAGGCCGCCTCCAGGAAGCCGTCGAGGCCGGCGCCCTCCACCGCCAGGATCAGGCCCGGATTGGTGCAGAACTGGCCCGAGCCGAGGGTGAGCGAGCCGACGAAGGCGCGGCCGATATCGCGGCCCCGCGCTTCGAGCGCCGCCGGCAGCAGGACGACCGGGTTGATGCTGCTCATCTCGGCGTAGACCGGGATCGGCACCGGGCGGGAGGCGGCGGCCTGCATCAGCGCGACGCCGCCGCGGCGCGAGCCGGTGAAGCCGACGGCCGCGATGCGCGGATCGGCGACCAGCGCCTGGCCGACAGAGATGCCGGAATCCATGAGCAGCGAGAACACGCCCTCCGGCAGACCGCACTGCTTCACCGCCGCCTGCACGGCGCGGCCGACCAGCTCCGAGGTGCCGGGATGGGCCGGGTGGGCCTTGGCGACCACCGGGCAGCCGGCGGCGAGCGCCGCGGCGGTGTCGCCGCCCGCGACCGAGAAGGCGAGCGGGAAGTTCGAGGCGCCGAACACCGCCACCGGACCGACGCCGATCTGGCGCAGGCGCAGGTCGGGGCGCGGCAGCGGCTTGCGCTCGGGCTGGGCCGGATCGACCCGGGCTTCAAGGAAGCCGCCGTCGCGCACCACGCCGGCGAACATCTTGAGCTGGCCGACGGTGCGGCCGCGCTCGCCTTCGAGGCGGGCCCGCGGCAAGCCGCTCTCGGCCATGCAGCGCACGATCAGCTCGTCGCCGATCGCCACGATCGCGTCGGCCACCGCCTCGAGGAAGCGGGCGCGGTCCTCCAGCGACGTCTCGCGGTAACTGTCGAAGGCCTCGGCGGCGAGCGCGCAGGCCTGCTCGACATCGGCCGGGGTCGCCGAGGCGAAGGCCGGCTCCAGGTGGTTGCCGGTGGCGGCCTCGACGGCGCGGAAGCTCTCGCCCTCGCCGCGGCGGGCGGCGGCGCCGATCAGGTTCTCTCCGGTGATGGGCATGGGTCGCGTCCTCTCCTGAGACGGGGTGTTTGGCGGGCTTATGCCCCGCCCGGCGGGGGCGATCCACCGGGGGATGGGAAAAATCCGCGGTCGTCCCCGCTGCGACGGTCTGTCCCGAGGGGCCGGCGCTTGCCGCGGGCCGCTGCGGGCCGATGTGCCCCCGACCGGTATGAGATCCAATACCGGACGAAGGACCCGATGCAGATTCATCTCGACGCGGTCGGGGGCGTGGCCGGCGACATGCTCGTGGCGGCCCTCCTCGACGCCTTTCCGGAGCACGAGGCGGGCGTGCGCGAGAGCGTGGCGCGGGCGAGCCGCGGCCGCACGACGTGCGCGCTCCTCGCCCATGGCGACGGCGTGCTCCAGGGCCGGCGCTTCGCCGTCACCGGCCCCGAGGGCGAGGCGCCGGACCGGCCGGCGGACGAGCACGGCGACCATCACCACGGCGACCATCACCACGATCACGGCCACCACCATCACGGCGGCGGGCACGCGCACCGGCACTGGTCCGGCATCCGCCGCGACCTCGAATCCTGCGGGCTTCCCCCGGCGGTCCTCGCCCACGCGCTCGCGATCTTCGGGCATCTGGCCGAGGCCGAGGCACGGGTGCACGGCATCCCGGTCGAGGAGGTGGCGTTCCACGAGGTCGGCGCCTGGGACTCGATCGCCGACATCGTGGCGGCGGCGCACCTGATCGACGCGCTTCGCGCCACGGCCTGGTCCGTCTCGGCCCTGCCCCTCGGCTCGGGGCGGGTGCGCACCCAGCACGGGCCGCTGCCGGTCCCGGCGCCGGCGACCGCGCTGCTGCTCGAAGGCTTCCTCACCCTCGACGACGGCGTGCCGGGCGAGCGCGTGACCCCGACCGGGGCGGCGATCCTGCGCCATCTCTGCGGCGAGCAGGCTCGCAAAAGCGGGCCGCGCCGGCTCCTGCGCAGCGGCCTCGGCTTCGGCACCAGGACCTTGCCGGGCCTGAGCAACGTGCTGCGGGTGCTCGTCTTCGAAGAGCTGGGCGAGACCGGGTCGCCCGGCCACCGCGAGCTCGGCATCATCGAGTTCGAGGTCGACGACCAGTCGGCGGAGGATCTCGCCATGGGGCTCGACCGCCTGCGGGCGCACGAAAAGATCTTCGACGTCGTGCAGATGCCGGTCTTCGGCAAGAAGGGCCGGATGATGACCCACGTTCGGGCGCTTGCCCGGGCCGACGCGATCGAGGAGGCGATCGAGGCCTGCTTTCGCGAGACCACCACGATCGGTCTGCGCCACCACACCGTCTCGGGGGCGGCGCTGACGCGGCGGCTCGACACCGTCGCGGTGGCGGGCAAGCCCGTGCGGGTGAAGAGCGTCGCGCGGCCGGGCGGGCGCACCGCCAAGGCCGAGGCCGACGACGCGCAGGCCACCGCGGGCCACGCCGCCCGCCAGGCCCTGCGCCGCGAGGCCGAGCGGCTGGCCCTCGAACTGCCGGAGGACGGGGAATGAGCGCGGCCCTCGAATCCGTCCTTGCCGGGCTCGGGCCGGTCGCCGTCGCGGTGAGCGGCGGGGTCGACAGCCTGACCCTGGCGACGATCGCGCATCGGACAAGCGCCGAGCCGCCCCTGATGGTCCACGCCGTCTCCCCCGCCGTGCCCGGCGAGGCGACCGAGCGGGTGCGGGCGGAGGCCGCCCGCGAGGGATGGTCCCTGCGCGTGATCGAGGCCGGCGAGTTCGCCGACCCGGCCTATCGGGAGAATCCGGTCAACCGCTGCTTCTTCTGCAAGACCAACCTCTACGGGGCGATCCGACGGGTGACCGGGCGCCAGATCGTGTCGGGCGCCAATCTCGACGACCTCGGCGAGTACCGCCCCGGCCTCGACGCCGCCCGCGAGCACGGGGTGCGGCATCCTTTCGTCGAAGCGTCGTTCAGCAAGGCGATGGTGCGGGCGCTCGCCCGCGACCTCGGCCTCGGCGCCGTGGCGGAGCTGCCCGCCGCGCCCTGCCTGTCGAGCCGGGTCGAGACCGGCATCCGCATCGAGCCCGAGACCCTGGCCTTCATTCACGCCGTCGAGCGGCTGGTCGGGGACGACCTGACGGTGACGGGCGCGAAACGCGCCGTGCGCTGCCGGGTGCGCGCCGCCGGCATCGTGGTCGAGCTCGATCCCCAGAGCCTCGCCAGCCTGCCCGAGGGGGCGCAGGCCGATCTCGGCCGGCGCATCGCCGCGCAGGCGCCGGCCCGGCTCTCGGACGCGCCGGTCTCCTTCGCGCCCTATCGCACCGGCAGCGCCTTCCTGACCGGAGTTGCCCGGTGAGCCTGGAGAACGAATTCACCCTCGACTTCACCCGCACGGAGCGGATCGGCCTCGAAGAGGCGGTGTTCGCCGCCGGCAAGTCGCCGGCGCAGATCGACGCCATCCTGGCCGCAGCCGAGGCGCGCGGCGCACGCTTCCTCGTCACCCGCCTCGATCCGGAGCGCCACGCCTCACTCAATTACCGCGACCGGCTCGATTACTGCCCGGTCTCGCGCACCGCGTTCTTCGGCGAGGCGCGGCGGGTCGCGGGGCCTTCCCGCATCGCCATCGTGGCGGCCGGCACCTCGGACGTGCCGGTGGCCCGCGAGGCCGAGCGGACGCTCGCCTACCAGGGCCATGCCACGACGCTCATCGCCGATGTCGGCGTCGCGGGTTTGTGGCGGCTGACCCGCCGGATCGAGGAGATCCGGGCCCATCCGGTGGTGATCTGCGCCGCCGGCATGGACGCCGCCCTGCCGAGCGTGCTCGGCGGCCTCGTCGCCGGCGCGGTGATCGCGGTGCCGACCTCGGTCGGTTACGGCGTCGCCGAAGGAGGCCGCGCCGCCCTCGACGCGGTGCTGGCGAGCTGCGCCCCCGGCATCGCGGTCGTCAACATCGACAACGGCTACGGCGCCGCCTGCGCGGCCCTGCGCCTGCTCCACGCGGCAGCCCGGCTCGCGGAGGCCTCCTCATGAAGCACGGAGAAACGCCATGGAACGTCGCAGCTTCCTGCAGGGCGCGGCCCTCGGGGCCGGTCTCGCCGTCACCAGCCAAGCGGGGGCGGCCGTGACCAATCCGCCCCCTCCCAGCTCCGGTCCCCTGCCCGGAACCCGGCCGAGCGATCCCGCCGACCTGCCCTTCGTCACCGATCCCGGCGAGCGCCGGGGCGAGATGCTCTACCGGCCCTTCGGCCGGACGGGCGAGAAGATCTCCGTCATCGGCATGGGCGGCTTCCACCTCGGCAAGAGCGCGGTGACCGACGCCGAGGCGACCCGGCTGATCCATGAAGGCGTCGACCGCGGCATCACCTTCATGGACAATTGCTGGGACTACAACGAGGGCCGCTCCGAGGAGCGGATGGGCATCGCCCTCGAGCAGAACGGCTACCGCAACAAGGTCTTCCTGATGTCCAAGATGGACGGGCGGACCAAGCAGGAGGCGATGAAGCAGATCGACCAGTCGCTGCGCCGCCTGCGCACCGATCGGATCGACCTCGTCCAGCACCACGAGATCCTGCGCTACGACGATCCCGACCGGGTCTTCGCCGAGGGCGGCGCCATGGAGGCGTTCGTGGAGGCGAAGAAGGCGGGCAAGCTGCGCTATATCGGCTTCACCGGCCACAAGGACCCGCGCATCCACCTGCAGATGCTCGAAGTGGCGGCCGAGCGCGGCTTCCACTTCGATTCGGTGCAGATGCCGATCAACGTGATGGACGCGCATTTCCGCAGCTTCGGCCATCTCGTGCTGCCCTACCTCGTCCAGAACGGCATCGCGGCGCTCGCGATGAAGACCTTCGGCGACGGGGTGATCCTGAAGAGCGATGCGCCGATCAAGCCGATCGAGTACCTGCACTTCTCGCTCAACCTGCAGACAACGGTGGTGATCACCGGCATCCAGAACCAGCGCGACCTCGACCAGGCCTTCGAGGCGGTGAAGACCTTCACGCCGATGGACAAGGCGACGGTGGCGGAACTGCTCAATCGCAGCCGGCCCTACGCGCTCGAGGGCAAGTACGAGCTGTTCAAGACCAGCGCGACCTTCGACGGCACCGCCAAGAACGCCGCCTGGCTCGGCGAGGACGTGCCGGGGGTGAAGAAACTCGCGCCCACCATGGAGTGAGGCGGCGAGCATTTAAGACACAACCATGACGGCAGCCGGCGCGTTGACACTCGTCTTCACGCCGGCACGAGGCCGTTCCATGAGCGACACCCCCGCGAGCGACACCGCCCCGCCCCGCAACCCGTCCGCCGAGTTGCACACGATGAACGAGCGCCTCGCCGCCTGGGCCGCCTGCACGGCCGAGGACAGCCCGTCGCTGATCGAGCGCTTTGAGGCGATGGGCTACGCGGTGCGGGGCAAGTCGCGCGAGGAGGTGGAAGCGGTCCTGCGCTGCCCGCCGACGTCGTGAACCGGCCGCTCAGGCGGCGATCGGCTCGATGGCGGCCAGCTCGCTGGCCATGCGCACCTCCAGTATGCGAAGGTCGTGGTCGCGCTGGAGGTTAGCCCAGAATTCGGGAGCGTTGCCGAACAGCCTGCCGAGGCGCAAGGCCATGGCGGGCGTGACCGGCTGGCGCTCCTCGATCAGGTCGTAGAGAGTCTGACGCGAGATCCCGAGCCGGCGGGCAATCTCGGTCTTCGGCAGGTTCACGGCCGGGAGGATGTCCTCGCGCAGGATCTCGCCTGGATGGGTCGGTGCGAGACCGGCGAGCAGGGGATTGCCGCTCATCAGTGATAATCCTCGAGATCGACGTCGATTGCGTCGGGAGCATCCCAGCGGAACGTGATCCGATAGTTCCCGCTGGCGTTGACGGCATAGGTGCCTTTTCGGCTGCCACTGAGTCCGTGGAAACGATAACCCGGCAGATTCATGTCTTCCGGGCTCGTTGCTGCCTCAAGCTGAACCAAGATGCGGCGGACGCGGTTTGTGTTCTCGACGCTGAGCTTCCTGGTGTCGCCCGTCTCGGCAAACAGCCGGAGCCCCTTGTGGCTGAACGAGCGAATCATGATCTCATATGTAAGGCGATGGCTGACATTGTCAAGCAGTGCCTTACAGATTGAGCTAGCGCATGTCCTGCCTCACCCCACCCGCAACCCCGCCGCGATCTCCCGCACCGCGTCCCACGCGATCATCACGTCCTCCCGCGTCGTCGTGGTCTGGCCGACCTGGAAGCGGATGACGAAGCGGTTCTCGTGGCGGGTCTGGGTCAGGTAGGTGCGGCCGTCGTCGTTGATGCGCTCGACGAGGCGGGCGTTCAGCGCATCGAGGTCGCCGGCGCCCGCACCGGTGCCTGCACCGGCAGGGGCGTAGCGGAAGGTGAACAGCGACAGGATCGGGTCGGTCGTCAGCTCGAAGTCGGGCTCCTGCGCGATCAGCCCGGCGAGCTCGCGTGCCCAGGCGACGTGGTCGCGGATCATGCCCCGCAGGCCCTCGACGCCGTAGTGGCGGATCACGAACCACAGCTTCAGCGCCCGGAAGCGGCGTCCGAGGGGGATCGACCACTCGTTGTAGTCGACGAAGCCGTCCTGGCCGAGTGTGCGCAGGAAGGGCGGACGGATGCCGAGCGTGTCGGTCAGCGCCTTCGGGTCGCGGATGAAGTGGGCCGAGCAGTCGAAATGGGTGAACAGCCACTTGTGCGGGTTGAACACCAGGCTGTCGGCGTGTTCCGCCCCCCGCATCAGGTCGCGGAATTCGGGGCAGATCATCGCGCTGCCGGCCCAGGCGGCGTCGACGTGGAGGAAGACGTCGTACCGGCGCGCCACCGCGGCCACCGCCTCGATCGGGTCGCAGGCGCCGATGCTGGTGCCACCGAGGCAGGCGACGATCGCGGCGGGCTTCAAGCCCGCCTCCCGGTCGGCCCGGATCGCCGCGTCGAGGGCCTCCGGATCCATGCCGTGGAGGGACCCTGAGACCGGGATCCGCACCAGGTTGGCGTCGCCGTAGCCGGCGATGCGGACCGCCTTGTCGACCGAGGAATGCACCTGCGCCGAGGCGTAGACCCGCAACACCGGCCCGCCGGCGAGCCCGTTGGCGTTGCCGGTGAAGCCGAGCGCCCGCTCCCGGGCGGTGAGGAGGGCCGCGAGGGTGGCGCCCGAGGCCGAATCCTGGATCACGCCCGAGAAACCCTCGGGCAGGCCGATCATCCGGCGCAGCCAGTCCATCACCCGGGTCTCGAGCTCGGTCGCCGCCGGCGAGGTCTGCCAGAGCATGCACTGCGCCGCGAGCGCCGCGGTGACGAACTCCGCCACCAGGGAGGGCGGGCTCGCATTGGCCGGGAAGTAGGCGAAGAAGCGCGGGTGCTGCCAGTGGGTCATGCCCGGCATCACCACCCGGTCGAGGTCGGAGAAGATCCGCTCCATCGGCTCGCCCGCGGCCGGGGGCTCCGCCGGGAGCTGGCGGAAAATCTCGCCCGGCGTTACCTGCGCCCGCACCGGCCGCTCGCCGACGCCCGCCAGGTAATCCACCGACCAGTCGGCAGCCCGGTGCGCCCAGGCCCGAAACGTCTCGTCGTCCATGCCCGTCCTCCCGCCGGCCCGGCTTTCCGGTGCCCGGGCGGGTGTTTAGCAGGTTTCGCGGGATGCGCCTCCCCGCCCCCCCCGCAGGTCACGCAATCGAGATGCCGGCCACGACCGGGACGACACCGGATCCGGCAGTCGCTCTCCGGAGCCGGCCCGCTTGAGCGCACGGCGACGACGTGCCACGATCAATCAAGCGGGCGCTATTTACGGTTGTTTAACCAAATTATGGTTGCAGTCGCCGGTCGCGACAGCCTGAGAACGCAAGGTTGCGAGGAATACCGCGAAAACACCCGTCGGTCTCGCGAATCGTCGTGATTCGCTTCGCTGCTTCTTAACCCGCCCTGTTAGCTCATAAGAGGACGACGAGAGGAGCGCGATGTTCGGGCGAGGCACCCAGACGAGACCGGCCGGCACGCTGACCCAGCACCATGTGCGCGTGCAGGGCCGTGAGGGCGCCGACCAGGATGGCTGCCTGATCTATCTCGGCGACCAGCCGGTCTCGCTGCTGGTCCGCCTGCAGCCCGGTACCGCCGCGCCGGAGCACCGCCACAAGTGGCACGTGGCGGAGACCTATGGCCCCGGCAAGGCGCTCGCCCGCGCCCCGCTCTTCGACACGCCCGACGCGGTGGTCGACTGGATCGCCCGCCGTCTGCCGCGCCCGGCCCCGCCTCCATGGCTGGACGCGCACCTGCTGCCGTGAGGCGGCGGCGCAAAGCCGGTCCGATCTGCGCCGCGGTCCGTCGGTTGAGCAGGAGCCTGGTCGAGTTCGCCGACCGACGCGAAACCCTCTGCGTCATCCCGGGGCCGCACAGCGGAACCCGGGATCCATAACCGCCGACGGTCCAGGATAGAGTGGAACGCGAGTCGCTCTATTCTCCGACCTCAGCGTTTATGGATCCCGGGTTCTCGACTGCGTCGAGCCCCGGGATTGTCTGTTGGTTCGGTTGTAAGGTGATCCCGTTCCGCCTCGGCGGGATGCCCGGTCCGGATGGCCATCCGGACCGGGCGCGGACCGGCGAGCGTCCCGGGATGGGGCTCGCGCCCGTCGTCATCTGGCTCGCCGGTCCGCGTTCCTCGCCACGCTTGATGAGTTGCCTGGGCCTCTCCTCGACGCCCGCAGACAATCCCAAGCGGCTTCAGGATAGACCCGGATGACCCAACCCGCCACTGCACCCACCCGCTTCATCGGTGCCGACGTCGGCAAAGCCGAGATCGTCATCCACGACACGCGCGGCAACGCCCGCCACACCATCCCCAACAAACCCAAGGATCTCGCCGCCTTCGCCGCAAAGGCCGACCTCGACGCCACCTGCCTCGTCGTCTGCGAGGCCACCGGCGGCTACGAGGACACCCTGCTGGCTGCCCTTCTGGCCGCCGAATGCCCCGCCCACCGCGCCGATGCTCGCAAGGTCAAGGCGTTCATCCGCTCCTACGGCACCCTGGCCAAGACCGACGCCCTCGACGCCAAGGCCCTGGCGGCCTACGGCCAGGAGCGCCACGCCTCGCTGCCCCGCTGGCAAGCCCCTGACCCCGCTCGCGAAAACCTCCAGACCCTGGTGCTCACCCGCGCCGACTTCGTGGCCACCCGCACCGCCTACCGCAATCGTCTGGCCGCCCCGGGATCCACCCTCGTCCACGCCCAGCTGGAAACCCTCATCACCGCCCTCTCCGAGCAGATCGAGGCTCTCGACGAGGCGATGGCCAGGACGCTGAGCGAGGCCGCCGCGCTCAAGAGGGCCAGGAAGGCGCTGACCTCGATCAAGGGCATCGGCAACACCACCACCATCATCCTGCTCGCCCTGCTCCCCGAGCTCGGCCGCCTCGACCGGCGCCAGATCACCTCGCTGGCTGGCCTCGCCCCGCATCCCAACCAGAGCGGCGCCACCGAGCGCTACCGCCGCACCAAGGGCGGACGGCCCGAGGTCAAGCAGGCCCTCTTCCTCCCGGCCCAGACCGCCGCCCGCTTCAATCCCGTCCTCAAGGAGGCCTACCAGCGCCTCCTCAAGGCCGGCAAACCGCCGATCGTCGCCATCGTCGCCATCATGCGACGCCTTCTCGTCATCGCCAACGCTCGCCTGCGTGACGCCTACGCCGAGGAGGCAAAAATTGCTCTCGCTGCTGTCGCGAACTGAGTTGATGACATGGAGGGTTTCACGTCAGTCAGCCCGCGCATGTCGGGGCCTCTCAGGATAAGGCCGCGGGAGGAAGGGCCAATGCCGCAGGGCATTTGTCCTGTCGCGTGATGTGGACGCAATTTGCAACGCTGGCGTTGAAGCGTCGCATCACAGCGGCCCCTCAACCGACCCTGCCACCCAACCCATCGATCCGGTGCGCCGGCGCACGCGAGACCGGACGGGCTAGGCCCATATCTCTCCCACGCCGCCTGCATCCCGCCGCGCCCGCGTGAGACGCCGGGATCGCAGGGCGGCCGGAGACCCGACGTCATGACCCGCTTCGTCCCCGCGGCGGCCGCCGCCCTCGTCGCCCTGCCCGTCCTCGCCCTGTCCGTCCCGGCCCTCGCCAATGGCGGCGACCGCGAGCCTGCCGGCGGCGCCTTCATGAGCAGCTACGTCACCAACCCCTACGCCACCTCCCGCTCGCTCGCCGAGACCCGCCCGCAGGACCAGCCGGCGCCGTGGTTCGCACCCGAGACCACCGGATCCGTGCGGGTGCTGCCGGCTCGCCGGCGGACGCATCGCTGAGCGTTGTCATCCGCCCGCCATTGTCCCCAGGGTAAGCGTCCGGTTTGATCCGAGATGGAGCGCCGAGGGGACCCGATGAGACAGCCGTCGCTGAACCGATCGCAGCAGGCCGAGGCGGCCGAGGATGCCGGCTCGAACCCGAGCCCGAACCCGACCCTCGGCGAGGTCGTGGCCCGGCGCTTCGACCGGCGCGAGATCCTGCGCGGCGGATTGGCGGGAAGCTTGGCGGTCGCGGCGATCTCGGCGACGCTGGCGCCCCGGGCCGTCGCCGCGGCTCAGCCCGAGACCTTCCCGTTCCGCGAGCTGCCGGCCGGCGCCGACGAGCGCCACCACGTGGCCGAGGGCCACGACGCCGAGGTGCTGATCCGCTGGGGCGATCCGGTCCTGCCCGGCGCGCCGGCCTTCGACCCGCCCAGGCAGTCGGCCGCCGCGCAAGCGCAGCAATTCGGCTACAACAACGACTTCCTCGGCTTCTTCCCCCTGCCCGGCACGGACGACCCCGCCGGCCACGGCCTCCTCGTCGTCAACCACGAGTACACGAACGAGGAGCTGATGTTTCCCGGCCTCGGCCGGCAGGATGGCAAGGCGGCCTTCGCCGGCATGAGCCGCGACCTCGTCGACATCGAGATGGCGGCCCATGGCGGCTCGGTGATCGAGGTGAAGCGCGAGGGCGGGCGCTGGCGTGTGGTGCCGGATTCCGCTTACGCCCGCCGCATCACCGCCTCGACCCCGATGCGGATCGCCGGCCCCGCCGCCGGCGCGGACCGCCTGCGCACGAGCGCCGACCCGCACGGAACCCAGGTCCTCGGCATGCTCAACAACTGCGCCGGCGGCGTCACGCCCTGGGGCACGTGGCTGACCTGCGAGGAGAACGTCAACTACTACTTCCAGGGCCGGCTCCCCGAGGGCTCGGCGGAAGCACGCAATCACAAGCGCCTCGGCCTGCCGGGCAACCTCTACGGCTGGGCCCGCTTCCACGAGCGCTTCGACCTCGGGAAGGAGCCGAACGAGCCGAACCGCTTCGGCTGGGTGGTCGAGATCGATCCGTTCGACCCCAAGAGCGTGCCGGTGAAGCGCACCGCCATGGGCCGCTTCAAGCACGAGGGCGCCGCCGGCGCGATGGCGGGTGACGGCCGCTACGTCGTGTTCCAGGGCGACGACGAGCGCTTCGACTACGTCTACCGCTTCGTCACGCGGGATCCGGTGAACCCGGGCGACAGGTCAGCCAACCGCGACATCCTCGACCACGGCACCCTGTCGGTCGCCCGCTTCGACACCGACGGGCGCGGCACCTGGCTGCCGGTGGTGTTCGGGCAGGGCCCGCTGACGCCGGAGAACGGGTTTCGCGACCAGGCCGACGTGCTGATCGAGACCCGTCGGGCCGCCGACCTCCTCGGCGCCACCAAGATGGACCGGCCGGAGGACGTCGAGGCCAACCCGAAGACCGGCAAGGTCTACGTGATGCTGACCAACAACGTCCGCCGCAAGGCCGACCAGGTCGACGCGGCGAACCCGCGGCCGGACAACCGCTTCGGCCACATCGTCGAGCTCTCGCCCGAGGGCGGCGACTTCGCGGCTGACCGCTTCGCCTGGGAGGTGCTGGTGCGCTGCGGCGATCCCGCGGTCGCGGCGGTGGGCGCCACCTTCTCGTCGGCGACGACGAAGGACGGCTGGTTCGGCATGCCGGACAGTTGCGCCGTCGACGGCCAGGGCCGGCTCTGGGTCTCGACCGACGGCAACTCGCCCTCGAAGACCGGCCGCACCGACGGCATCTGGGCGATGGAGACGCAGGGGCCCGGCCGCGGCACTGCCAAGCACTTCTTCCAGGTGCCGCTGGGGGCCGAGATGTGCGGCCCCTACTTCACCCCCGACGACACGACCTTCTTCGTCGCCGTGCAGCATCCCGGCGAGGCCGACGAGGAGGATCCGAACGCCCAGCCCGCGACCTTCGAGAGTCCGGCGACCCGCTGGCCCGATTTCGACCCCGCCCTGCCGCCGCGCCCGGCGGTGGTGGCGATCACGAAGAGGGGTGGGGGGAAGGTGGGGACGTAAAGCCCTATCCCCCTCGAAGCGCGCGCGACGGCACGAACCCTCTCCCGTGTGGCGACGGCCTTGTGGGAGAGGGATGGGGGCGATCGAAGCTCGCGCGAGGGTGCTCCGTTTCAGGATCAAGCACTGAGCGTGACGCTGCCAGCACGACGGCCGGCGCTCTACACGGAGGCGTGGCACCCTCACGCGGGATCTTCGATCCCCACGGCCCCTCTCCCACACCTTGAGCGATACTGGGCAAGCCGGCCTCACCTGGAGAGGGGAGAGGCGCCCGACTTGGGATAGCTGAGTGAGTTGGAAGCGTTAACAACGCTTCACTCCGCCATCAACCGCCGCAGCACCCCCGCATAGCGCGCCGCCACCGCCTCCCTGGCGACGTGCCGCCCGCCCGCGACCACCTGGCGGCCGTCCACCCACACCGCGTCCACCGCCCGCGAGCCGGCGGCGAAGATCCAGCCGTCGAGGACGGCGTCGCCGCGTCGCTCGATCAGGGCCGGGTCCGCCCCGGCGAGCGCCACGCAGTCGGCCGGCGCCCCGGCGGCGAGCCCCCCCGCTTCCGCGTCGAGCGCCTGGGTGCCGCCGGCGAGGCCGGCCTCGAACAGCGCCCGGCCGGTCGAGGCGCCGGGCGCGGCGAGCACGTTGCGCTGCCGGTTGCCGAGGCGCTGGGCGTATTCGAGCTGGCGCAATTCGTCGGCGGCACCGACCAGCACGTTCGAATCGGTCCCCACCCCGTAGCGCCCGCCGGCCGCGACGAAGCCGGGAGCGGGGAAGATGCCGTCGCCGAGGCTCGCCTCGGTCACCGGGCACAGGCCCGCGACGGCGCCGCTCCGCGCGAACCGAACCGTCTCGTCGGCGGTCATGTGGGTGGCGTGGATCAGGCACCAGCGGGAATCGAGCCCGGCTTGGTCGAGGAGCCACTGCACCGGCCGGGCGCCGGACCAGGCCTCGCACTCCTCCACCTCCCGCACCTGCTCGGCGGCGTGGATGTGGATCGGACCGCTGCCCGCGAGCGCCACCGCGGCGGAGAGGTCCTCCGGCGTCACCGCCCGCAGGCTGTGGGGCGCGACGCCGAGCGTCGCCCCGGGAAGAGCCGCCAGAGCGGCGCGGGACTCGTCGACGAGGCGGGCGAACAGGTCGAGGTCGCTGATGAAGCGACGCTGGCCCTCGTTCGGCGCGAGCCCGCCGAAATTCGACCAGCGGTAGAGAACCGGCAGCAGCGACAGGCGAAGCCCGGTGAGCGACGCGGCGGCGGCGATCCGCTCCGCCATCTCGGCGACGTTGGCATAGGGTCGGCCGTCCAGCGCGTGGTGCAGGTAGTGGAACTCGCCGACCCGGGTGAAGCCGGATTCGAGCATCTCGACATAGGCCTGTGCGGCCACCGCCTCGGCCTCGTCCGGGCTCATCCGCAGGGCGAAGCGGTACATCGTCTCGCGCCAGGTCCAGAACGTGTCGGAGGACGGCCCCCGCCGCTCGGCGAGCCCCGCCATGCCGCGCTGGAAGGCGTGGCTGTGCAGGTTCGGCAGGCCCGGCACCAGCAAAGCCACCCGCGTGTCGCCCGGCTCAGGCCTCCGGCCGGCCTCGACGGCGGCGAACCGGCCCGCCTCCAGGGTGAGCCGGAGATCGGCCTGCCAGCCCGTGGGCGTGAGACCTTGCGCTGCGTGCAATACGGTCATCGGCGCGTCTCCTGCATGGGCCTGTCGCGCTCCTGCGCGTGCCATCATGTCTATACAAAGCACATCGCTCATGTCTATACATATGCGGCGAATCACGGAGGAGACGCGTATGAGCGGGAGTGAAGGCGTGCCGCAGGTCTGGCGCAACGTCCGGCTCGCCACTTTCGCGAGCGGCCTCCCCGGCCTCGGCGCGGTGGAGGGTGCCGCGCTCGCGATCCGCGGCGGCCGCATCCTGTTCGCCGGCCCCGAGGCCGACCTGCCGGGCGCGGCGCTCGCCGGCGCGGAGGTGATCGACGGCGAGGGCCGCTGGATCACCCCGGGGCTGATCGACTGCCACACCCATCTCGTCTGGGCCGGCGACCGGGCGCACGAATTCGAGCTGCGTCTCGCCGGGGCCTCCTACGAGGAGGTGGCGCGGGCCGGCGGCGGCATCGTCTCCTCGGTCGGGGCCCTGCGAGCGGCGAGCGAGGACGACCTCGTGCGCCAGACCCTGCCGCGGCTCGACGCGCTGATCGCGGAGGGCGTCACCACGGTCGAGGTGAAGTCGGGCTACGGCCTCGATCTCGCCAGCGAGCGCAAGGCGCTGCGCGCGGCCCGGCGGCTCGGGCAGATGCGGCCGGTCGGCATCCACACCACCTTCCTCGGCGCCCACGCCCTGCCGCTGGAGGCCGGCGGCGACAAGGACGCGTTCATCGCGGAGGTCGCCGACACGATGCTGCCGGCGCTGACAGCAGAAGGGCTGGTCGATGCGGTCGATGCGTTCTGCGAGGGCATCGCCTTCTCGCCCGACCAAGTCGCCCGGGTGTTCGACCGGGCGCGGGCTTTAAGCCTGCCGGTGAAGCTCCACGCCGACCAGCTCTCGAATCTCGGCGGTGCCGCGCTCGCCGCGCGCTACCACGCCCTCTCGGCCGACCACCTCGAACACACCGACGAAGCCGGCGCCGCCGCCATGGCGCGGAGCGGCACCGTCGCGGTGCTGCTGCCGGGCGCCTACTACTTCATCCGCGAGACCAGGCTGCCGCCGGTGGCACTCTTCCGCCGGCACGGCGTGAGAATCGCGGTCGCGACGGATGCCAATCCCGGCACCTCGCCGCTGACCTCGCTGCTGCTCGCCATGAACATGGCCGCCACCCTGTTCCGCCTCACCGTCGACGAGTGCCTCGCCGGCACCACCCGCGAGGCCGCCCGCGCCCTCGGGATCCTGTCCGAGGTCGGCACCTTGGAGATCGGCAAGCGCGCCGACCTCGCGGTGTGGTCGGTCGAGCGGCCGGCCGAGCTCGTCTACCGCATGGGCTTCAACCCGCTCCACGCCCGCATCCGGGGGACACGATGACCGAGACGATCACCCTGGTGCCGGGCGCGGTGCCGCTCGCCGGCTGGCGCGCGATCTATCGCGGCGCTCCGGCCGTCCTCGATCCCGCCTGCGCCCCGGTCGTCGCCGAGAGCGCGGCGGCGGTCGCCCGCATCCTCGCCCGGGGCGAGCCGGTCTACGGCATCAATACCGGATTCGGAAAACTCGCGAGCGTGCGGATCGACGCCGCGGATCTCGCGACGCTCCAGCGCAACATCGTGCTCTCCCACGCCGCCGGCGTCGGCGAGCCGAGCCCCGTGCCGGTGGTGCGGCTGATGCTGGCGCTCAAGCTCGCGAGCCTCGCGCAAGGCGCCTCGGGCGTGCAGCCCGCGACCCTCGACCTGCTCGGGGCGATGCTCGACCGCGACGTGATCCCGGTGGTGCCGTGCCAGGGCTCGGTCGGCGCCTCGGGCGACCTCGCGCCGCTCGCCCACATGGCCGCGGTGATGATCGGCGTCGGCGAGGCGGATACCCCGCAAGGCCGCCTGCCCGCCGCCGAGGCCCTGGCCGCGGCCGGGCTCGCGCCGGCCTCGCTCGGGCCGAAGGAGGGCCTGGCGCTCCTCAACGGCACTCAGTTCTCGACCGCCAACGCGCTCGCCGGCCTGTTCGAGGCCGAGATCCTGCTGCGCACGGCCCTCGTCGCCGGGGCGCTCGCCACCGACGCGGCGCGGGGCTCGGATGCGCCGTTCGATCCGCGCATCCACCTGCTTCGCCGCCACCGCGGCCAGATCGAGACCGCCGCGTCGCTCCGGGCGCTCATGGCCGGCAGCGCCATCCGGGCCTCGCACCTCGTCGGCGACGAGCGGGTGCAGGATCCCTACTGCCTGCGCTGCCAGCCGCAGGTGATGGGCGCCTGCCTCGACCTCCTGCGCCAGGCCGCCGAGACGCTCGCCACGGAAGCGAACGGCGTCTCCGACAATCCCCTCATCTTCCCCGAGACCGACGAGGCCCTGTCGGGCGGCAACTTCCACGCCGAGCCGGTGGCGTTTGCCGCCGACATGATCGCCATGGCTTTGTGCGAGATCGGCTCCCTGTCCGAGCGGCGCATCGCCATGCTGGTCGATCCGGCCCTGTCGGGCCTGCCGGCCTTCCTGACGCCGAAGCCGGGGCTGAATTCCGGCTTCATGATCCCGCAGGTGACCGCCGCGGCGCTCGTCTCCGAGAACAAGCAGCGGGCGATGCCGGCGAGCGTCGATTCGATCCCGACCTCCGCCAACCAGGAGGACCACGTCTCGATGGCCGCCCACGGCGCCCGCCGCCTGATGCCGATGGCCGAGAACGCCGCCGCGGTGGTGGCGATCGAGGTGCTGGCCGCCGCGCAGGGCTGCGACTTCCACGCGCCGCTCACCTCCAGCCCGGCTTTGGAGGCGGTGCGGGCGCGGCTGAGGGCGGAGGTGCCGCATCTCGACGAGGACCGGCATTTCCATCCGGACATCGCGGCGGCTTTGGCGCTGGTGCGGGACGGGAGCCTGGTCGCGGCGGTGGACGGCGTGCCGCTGCCGGTTCTCGGCTGACGCTTCGCCTGAGTCACCCGGCAGATCCGACACCCTCCGCGTCATCCCGGGGCTCGCCGTAGGCGAGAACCCGGGATCCATAACCGCTGACGCCGAAGAATCGGGCGATACGCGTTCCGACTCGTCCTCGACCGTCAGCGGTTATGGATCCCGGGTTCCGCTTTCGCGGCCCCGGGATGACGATGGAGGACTTCAATTCTGCTCGTTGAAACAAAGACTTCCTCCTACCCGGAGCCCCCGCCCATGACCCGCATCGACAACGCCCGCATCGTCCGCGCGCCCCACGGCCCGGACCTCACTGCCAAGAGCTGGCTCACCGAGGCCCCGCTCCGGATGCTGATGAACAACCTCGATCCCGACGTCGCCGAGCGGCCGGGCGAGCTGGTGGTCTATGGCGGCATCGGCCGGGCGGCGCGGGACTGGGCGAGCTTCGACCGCATCGTGGCGGCGCTGCGCGATCTCGACGACGACCAGACCCTGCTGGTGCAATCGGGCAAGCCGGTCGGGGTGTTCCGCACCCACGCGGATGCCCCCCGCGTGCTGATCGCGAACTCGAATCTCGTGCCGCACTGGGCGACCTGGGAGCATTTCCACGAGCTCGATCGCAAGGGCCTGATGATGTACGGCCAGATGACGGCCGGCTCCTGGATCTACATCGGCAGCCAGGGCATCGTGCAGGGCACCTACGAGACCTTCGTCGAGATGGGGCGCCAGCACTATGCCGGCGACCTGTCGGGCCGCTGGATTCTCACCGCGGGCCTCGGCGGCATGGGCGGCGCCCAGACGCTCGCGGCCACCATGGCGGGCGCCTCGTGCCTCGCCGTCGAGGCGCAGGCCTCGCGCATCGAGTTCCGGTTGCGCACCGGTTACGTCGACGTCCAAGCCCGCGACCTCGACCATGCCCTGGAACTGATCGAGGAATCCTGTCGCACCAAGACGCCGCGCTCGGTCGCGCTGCTGGGCAATGCGGCCGAGATCTTCGCAGAGCTCTACGCCCGCGGCGTGCGCCCCGACTGCGTCACCGACCAGACCTCGGCCCACGACCCCGTCAACGGTTACCTGCCGGCGGGCTGGACGGTCGGCGAGTGGGAGGCCAAGCGCGAGACCGACCCCGCTGCCGTGGCCGCGGCGGCGAAACGCTCGATGGCTGTGCACGTGCGGGCGATGCTCGATTTCCACCGCGCCGGCGTGCCGGTGGTCGATTACGGCAACAACATCCGCCAGATGGCGCTGGAAGAGGGCGTCGAGGACGCCTTCGCCTTCCCAGGCTTCGTGCCGGCCTATATCCGCCCGCTCTTCTGCCGCGGCGTCGGGCCGTTCCGCTGGTGCGCCCTCTCGGGCGATCCCGAGGACATCTACCGCACCGACGCCAAGGTGAAGGAGCTTCTGCCCGACAACCATCACCTCCACCGCTGGCTCGACATGGCGCGGGAAAAAATCCGGTTCCAGGGCCTGCCGGCGCGGATCTGCTGGGTCGGCCTCGGCGACCGCCACCGCCTCGGCCTCGCCTTCAACGAGATGGTGCGCAAGGGCGAGCTGAAGGCCCCGATCGTCATCGGCCGCGACCACCTCGATTCCGGCTCGGTCGCCTCGCCGAACCGCGAGACGGAGGCGATGCGCGACGGTTCCGACGCCGTCTCCGACTGGCCGCTCCTCAACGCCCTCCTCAACACCGCGTCGGGCGCCACCTGGGTGTCGCTGCACCATGGCGGCGGGGTCGGGATGGGCTTCTCGCAGCATGCCGGCATGGTGATCGTCTGCGACGGCAGCGAGGCCGCGGACCGGCGCCTGGAGCGGGTGCTGTGGAACGATCCCGCCACCGGCGTGATGCGCCACGCCGATGCCGGCTACGAGGATGCGGTGGCTTGCGCCCGGGAGCACGGGTTGGATCTACCGTCGCTCGGCTGAGCGCCCTTGCAATTGGACCGGTCCAAGCCCTCTCTGTCATCCCGGGGCCGCGCAGCGGAACCCGGGATCCATAACCGCCGACGCCTCAGGACGAAGCGGAACACCTTGAGCGAATTCTGCACCGTCAGCGGTTATGGATCCCGGGTTCTCGCCTTCGGCGAGCCCCGGGATGACGCCGAGGGATGTCGATCCATGTGCCAGTTTTCCGAGATAACCAAGGAACTGGTGTTGGCGTAGCTCCATCGTTTTGGAGGAGCTGTCCGCACCCTGCTCGACGTACTTCAGGAACTTGGTGTCCGCCTGCTTCGATTGCTTCAGGAGGCTTCCGGGCGGCGAGATCCGCGGGACCTCGAATTCACTCGCCGCCGACCCGACATCGCTCCTCCTGCGCCCACCTCGTCCACACCGGCAGCCTCCGGGATTGCGGGGAGACCGTGCACAACCCTCCGCGCCGATCGATCGTTCTCCCCGCTGTTCCCGATATACGTCCGCGTGGCATCGCGCCCGTCCCGCCAACCCCGGGCATCGCGCAGGCGGTCGTCCGTGAACCGGGATCATGACGGTCAATCCATCCCCCGCTCCGCCGCGCCTCTCGATCATCGATCCGACTTGCCGCCGACCGCCGGGGCGTACTTCACGAACGCTTCACCCTGGCGAGACCCCTCGATCTCCCGCCCATGCGCATCGCCGTCCGATCCCATCGACCCCCTGAATCCGCTCGTACGATGCGAGGTCAGACGAGTCGAGATCCCGATCCTCCACCCCGGAGAGTCCCACAGGAAAGCTTCCGCGAGTCGAGTCCAGCTTGCTCGCTCCCGTTCGACAGATGCCGTGGCGGGGTGATTCGTTCCGGAGAGTCCGGTGGACTCCTGTGGGTGCCCTGTGGACCCCGTCTCGACTCGCGATTGCCGTCCCCGACTCGGGGTCGGACTCGCCATCCGACTTTTCCCCAGAATGCACCGCTTAGAGTGTTACAGGAATCTTTATCGATTTAGGCGCTCGGGCGGCGGCGATTCCTGGAACTCGCCCAAATGCTTAATACGGGTGGGCCGTTCCCGAAGTACCGAGGATTCGTCCCCGAAGTACCGCGCCTCCTGTCCCCGAAGTACCGTGCCGGCGTTCCCGATCGCACGGTGGGCGTTCCCGAAGTGCCGTTCCGACCCCGCAGCGTTCCCGAAGTGCCGACTCGACCTGAGTCATTCACAGGGATTCCGGGGATTTCCCCTCGGGGCCGTTCCTGCCGCTCACCGTCTCCCCCGTACATCGGGAACGGGCGGGCCTGTGGATCAATGGGCGTCGCGCACGAAGCGCTCTGCGAACCCCAGGAAGGCGCTCTCGTAGTGCTTCGGCTCGCGGGTCGCGTCGCCCTCGAGCCAGTGGTCGAACTCGGTCTTCAGCCCGTACACGTCCCAACCCGGATGGGCCTTGCGGCAGAGCGCGATCGTCTCGTCGGAGAGATGACGGAAGAGCGGCAGCACGGACGCGGCCTTCGGCTTGCGGGTGCGTGTGGAGCCGGATTTGGGCTTCGGGCTCGCCTCGATCAGCCCCTCGCCGGTGACGAGGTCGCGGCGGATCATCCGCAGGTGCGGCTCGCCGCGCTCCTTCTCCTCAATGCGCAGGACGAAGCCCGGCAGCTCGTCCGCCTTGGCGATCTTGGCGATCTCGAACTTGAACCGGCGGTAGGTGCCTTCCGCACCCGACTTCTCGAACAGGGTCGGCAGGCTGATGGCGAAACCCCCCTCCCCCGCCCCGCCGGCATGCTTGCGGGCGATGCGGTAGAGCCAGCGCTCGCGCCCGCCGGTGATACCGAAATAGGCCGGGTCGATGGCGAGCACGCCGCCATCCATCAGCACGCCCTCGTAGAACCAGTCCGACAGGGTGATCGACATGCCGCGGCTGGCATTGGTCTCCTCGTCGATCGTGTCGTCGAACGCGTCGATCCAGCTGAACTGGCGCTCCTTGCGCTTGGCCTTCTCGGCCCGGATGTTGGTGCGCACCGAGGTCGATTGCAGGCGAAACAGCGCGTCGCGCAGGAGCTTGTACTGCCGCCCGCCGGTCTCGCGGCCGATCCCCTTCAGGAGGTCGTAGGGCATGAAGTGGAGCTTGCGCGGGATGTCGTTGCGGCCGCGCTTCTTCATCTCGCAGATCGTCGAGGCGGCCCAGATCAGGATGTCGGCGTCCCAGATCGTCGCCATGCCGTAGGCCTGGTTCGGCAGCACCCGCACCCAGACCGAGCCGTCGGGGCTCGTGTAGTCGATCTCCTTCAGGCGCTTCTGTTTGGCGATCGAGAAGAACGGCCGCTCCATCGTCTCCCGCTGGTCGCGGAAGTGCACGAAGGGCACCACCATGTCGATCTGGTCGTTGCGCCGATGGCTCATCGTCACGCCCGTGTCGCGTCCCTGGCCGGCATGCAGGCCCGTCCCCGCGCCGTGCCGCCCCCTGCCGTCCCGTCGTTCCGCATCGCTCTCATGGCGCCGACGCTAGGGGCCGCCCGCCTTCCAAATCGTGGACGGAACAGGGTTTTCGGATCTCGTCCCCAATCCTCTTCAATCGCGGTTAACGTCGAATCCGAGAATCCGGCCCCGGAACCTCCGCCGCCGGCCCGCCGTTCTCCCGCAACAGCCAAGCTGCCTTTTCGAGACTCCGCCATGCGCCTCGCCCTCGCCGCCCTCCTCCTCGCCACCGGCGTCGCCGCTGCCCACGCCCAGGGCACCGCCCGCGGGGCGCAGGACGGCGCGGCGCGGGGCGAGGCGATCGCCGGGCCGGTCGGCGCGGTGGTGGGGGGCGCCATCGGCGCCGCGGTCGGCACGGCCAACAGCATCCTGGGCATCGACCGGCGCGAGCGCTTCCGCATCTACGCCGCCGGCGAGCACCGCCCGTCCTTCCGCCACGAGGGGCCTCTGCGCGTCGGCACGGTGCTGCCGCCCGAGGGCGTGGTCTACTACGACGTGCCGCCCGAATTCGCCCTCAAGGGGTTCAACTACACCATCGTCAACGACCACCCGGTCCTGGTCGAGCCGGGCACGCGCCGCGTCGTCGAGGTGATCGATTGAGATGTGCGGCGCGCGATCGTCCGTGACGCGAGGGGCGTATTCGGGCTAAGAGCCGGGGTCACCCTCCCCGGCCCGCGATGTCACGCCCTCCCGATCCGCCGACCGCCCTGTGCGATCCCGATCGCCTCGCCGCGCTCGACTCCTACGCGATCCTCGACACCCTGCCCGAGCGGGGGTTCGACGACGTCGTGCGCCTGGCGGGCCGGCTCTGCGACGCGCCGATCGCGCTGGTGAGCCTCGTCGCCGGCACCCGGCAATGGTTCAAGGCCCGGACGGGCTTTCCGCTGCCGCAGACCGATCTCGGCCGCTCGGTCTGCGCCCACGCCCTGGCGCAGCCGGATTCGCTCCTCGTCATCCCGGACCTGACCCGGGATCCCCGCACCCGCGACAACCCGCTCGTCACCGCCGAGCCCGGCATCCGGTTCTATGCCGGGGCGCCCCTGCGCACGCCCGAGGGCCACGTGCTCGGCACGCTCTGCGTGATCGACTACGTCCCGCGGCCGGAGGGCCTCACGCCGAGCGAGGCCGACGACCTGCGGGCGCTGGCGCGCCAGGTGATGGGCCAGCTGGCGCTCCGCCGGGCGAATGCCGAGCAGGAGGCGGCCCTGCGCGTGGCGCGGGCCACCGAGGAGCGCTACCGCCGGGCGGCGCAGGCGACGAGCGACGCGATCTGGGACTGGGATTTCGCCACCGACCACGTGCTCTGGAACGAGGCGCTGGAGGCGGCCTACGGCCACCCGCTCGCCGATGTCGTGCCGACCGGCGCGTGGTGGATCGACCACATCCATCCCGACGACCGCGCCCGGATCGATGCCTCGATCCACGCCGTCATCGACGGGACCGGGACGGCGTGGCGCGACGAGTACCGCTTCCGGCGCGCCGACGGCACGTTCGCCCACGTCTTCGACCGCGGCTCGGTGATCCGCGACGAGGCCGGCCGGGCGGTGCGGATGATCGGCGCCATGCTCGACCTCACCGAGCGCCGGCGCGCCGAGGCCGAGCGGCGCGACTCCGAGCGCCGGCTCGACCTGGAGCGCGGCCTGCTCGAAGCGGTCTTTCGGCAGGCGCCGGTCGGCATCTCGGTGGCCGGCCTCGGCCCGGGGGCGCCGAACCTGATCAACGCCCAGGCCGAGGCGATCCTCGGCCACGCCCTCGGCGAGGCCGGGCTCTCCCGCTACGAATCCTTCTGCGCCGTGCACGCCGACGGGCAGCCTTACGCCCCCGACGAGTACCCCTCCCTGCGCGCCCTGCGGGATGGCGCGATGGTGACCGCCGAGGCGATGCGCTACCGCCACGCCGCGACCGGGGCGCTTCGCCTGCTCGAAGTCTCGAGCAGCCCGGTGCGGGACGAGGACGGGACGATCCGCGCGGCGGTGACGGTCTTCCTCGACGTGACCGAGCAGCGCGAATCCGAGGCGGCGCTCCGCCGCCTCGCCCTCGTCGCCGAGCAGTCGAGCGACTTCATCGCCATCGCGGATGCCGACGGGGTCATCGATTACGTCAATCCGGCCGGCCGGACCCTGGTGGGGCTGGGCGACGACGCGGCGCCGGGGGCGCGCCTGACCGATTTCTTCCCGCCCGACGACCTGCCCTTCGCGCAAGGAACGATCCTGCCCGCCATCCGGGCCGGCGGGAGCTGGAGCGGCGAGTTCCGCCTGCGCAACCTCGCCACCGGGGCCGTCACGCCGGTGCGCTACAGCCTGTTTCCGCTGCGCGGACCCGGCGGCGCCTTCGAGGGCTTCGCGGCGGTGAGCCACGACATCTCGGCCCGCAAGGCGGCGGAGGCGCAGCAGGAGATCCTCAACCGCGAGCTGAGCCACCGGCTCAAGAACACCCTGGCGATGGTGCAGGCCATCGCGGTGCAGACCCTGCGCAATGCCACCGACCCGGCGGCCGCCCGCGAGGCGCTGGTGGCCCGGCTGGTGGCTTTGGGCAAGGCGCACGACATCCTGCTCACCGGCGAGGGCGAGAGCGCCGACTTGCGGGCGGTGCTCGCGGGCGCGCTCGCCATCCACGACGACGGCCGGCCCGGCCGCTTCCGGCTGACTGGGCCCCCGGTGCCGTGCGGAGCGCCGGCGGCCCTCTCCCTCGCCCTGATGACGCACGAGCTCGCCACCAACGCGGTCAAGTACGGGGCCCTGCGCGTGCCGGAGGGCTACGTCACCCTCGACTGGACGGTCGGCGGCGCGGGCGCGCCGGTCCTGGCCCTGCGCTGGCAGGAGCATGGCGGTCCGCCGGTGACGCCGCCGACCGCCAGGGGGTTCGGGTCGCGCCTGATCGAACGGGGGCTGGCCGGCACCGTCGACGGCGAGGTCGCCACGCATTACCCGCCCGAGGGGGTGGTGTGCACGCTGACGGCGCCGCTGGCGGAGCTGCGGCGGGGGGAGTGAGGGACGCGGGTGCGGTTGCCCCACCGGGATTCACACCCTCCGGGTCATTCCGGGGCCGCGCAGCGGAACCCGGGATCCATAACCGCCGACGGTCGAGGACGAAGCGGGACGCATATCTCTCGGTTCTTCGGCGTCAGCGGTTATGGATCCCGGGTTCTCGACTGCGTCGAGCCCCGGGATGACGTGGAGAGTGGTCGGTGTACGTCCTGGAGTCACTCACGTGACACGAGATCGTGTGGTCTCTCAGAACCGCACCACCTCGCTCCCGTTCACCGCCCGCACCACCCCGCTCGGCCGCCCCGCCGTCCCGCTGAGCCTGAGGTGGCGCTCTCCCCCCGGCGCCAGATGGAACCAGTTGTCGGACGGGCGCCCTTCGCCGTCGAGCGCCACGTGCACGCCGAGCGCGTGCCGCTCCGCCGCCACCCGCAGCACGGCGCCGTCCCGGTCCTCGGTGAGGGCGGCGGAGAGGCCGATCTCCCGCGGCGTCGCGTCCCGGCCGGCCGGGAAATGGAATGCCTCGGCCAGGAGCGTCCCGTCGGCGCGCACGAGCCGCAGATGCGCGAGGTCGTGTGCCGCCGGGCCGAAGCGGTAGGATGCGGTCGCGTCGAAGAAGCGGCCGAGCAGGGCGGCCGAGGACAGGGTGATCGTCCCGCGGGGTGCGAGCGACAGGGCCCGCTCCGCCCGGGCGGCGACCTTGCCGGCGGCGGTGGCGAAGGTGAGCGCCAGGGTGACGTCGAGGGCCTCGGCGGTCTCGTTCACCACGTGGGCGTGGAGGCCGTTCAGCCCCTCGTCCGAGAGCAGGGCCTGGACCGGCCGGAAGGCGCGCTTGAGGGCGTACCAGGCCGATTTCGGCCGCCCGGCCACGTCGATCACGCCCCAGCCCGCCCCCGGCGCGAGGTCGCGCCAGAGCCAGACCAGGCCGCCGGCGGTGAGCGAGCCGGCGCGGCGCCATTCGGCGAAGGTCGTCTCCATCACCTCCGCGACCGCGGCCCGTCCCAGGGTCAGGTAGCGCTCCGGATCGTCGCGGCGCACGGTTTCCGGATCGACGCGGTAGAGGGCGCCGACGTAATGGTCGCGCACGCCCTCGAAATCCCAGTCGGCGCCGCGGTCGCGCGGCACGCCGCGGGCCCAGGCGGGATCGCGCGGATCGCTCAGGCCCGCCTCGTGCAGGGAGACGGGTTCGGGCACGTTGGCGAAGGCCAGGCACTCGGAGGCGAAGCGCACCTCGGCCCGGCGCGCATCCTCGAACGGCCGGCCATAGGCGCCGACGCCGTAATAATGGGTCACGCCGGCATTCGTGGAGAACGGCAGGTCGCCGCCCGAGGGCGAGTTCGGTACCACGATGAGGTCGGGCCGGCGCGCGGCCGCGGCCTCGCGCAGCATCGCCTCCACCGCCGTGGCCCGCCAGGCCGATTCGGGAAAGCCGAGCATGGCCGCCTGCTGCTCGACCTCGCTGCCGCCGCCGACGACGCAGAGCGAGGGCGAGGCTTGCAACCGGTCGAGGAGCTGCGCGATCTCGGATTCAAGCGCCGTGCGGAAGGCGGGATCGTCGGTCGGGTAGTCAAAATTCGCCAGCATCAGGTCCTGCCAGACCAGGATGCCGAGCTCGTCGCAGAGGTCGTGGAAGGCTTGCGCCTCGTACAGCATCGTGCCGCCGACCCGCAGCATGGTCATGCCGGCCTCGGCGGCGAGCGCGAGCAGCGGGGCGTACGACGCGCGGTCGCCCGGGAGACCGACGAGGTCGGCCGAGGTCCAGCAGGCGCCGCGGCAGAAGACCGGCACGCCGTTGACCGCGAGGCTCAGGCCCTCCGCGAAGGGGCGCAGCTGCGTGATGGTGCGGAACCCGACCCGGCCGAAATCGAAGGTCTCGCCCCCGGCCTCGACCGAGACGGCGTGCAGCCGCGGCTCGCCGTGGCTGTGCGGCCACCACAGGGCGACGTCCGGCAGGGCGAGCCGGCCCGCGTACCGGCCGGGCGCGGTCTCGGCCAGCAAGGTCTCGCGGCCGTCGCAGCGGAGCGTCACGGGGCCGCCGGCCCCGGGCAGGCTCACGGCGAGGTCGAGGATCCCGGTCCCGTCCTCGACGCGCGCCCGCAGGTCGATCCCGGTCGGCCGACCCCCCTCCCCTCTCCGGGTGATCGGCCGGTACGGGCCGACGGCGTCGACGCTCGGGCACCAGCCGGGCATGAAGCCGAGCAGCGTGGTGCGGGCGTGGCGCAGCGATCCGGGCGTGGCGAGCTGGGGACGCCAGCGGCCGCGCTTGTGCGGCCGGGCGAGGTCCTGCGCCAGCGAGCGGAACGCCAGCGCGAGCGTGTGGTGGCCGTCGAGACCGACCGCGACCTCGTGGGCGAGGAACATCGAGCGCGAGGTGAGGAGGAGATGACCGTCGAGCCAGACCTCGCAGAGCGTCGCCAGCCCCTCGAAGCGCAGGATCTCGCGGCCCGCTCCCGAGAGCGGCGTGCGGTACCAGATGTCGGAGCCGTGCAGCGGCGTCGGCTCGCGGTCCGACCATTGGCCGGCGGCGCGCAGCGCCCCGGCGGCGGTGCCGGGCACCGGGGCGGGGAGGAAGCCCGAGAGGCCGTCGAGGTCGCCGGGACCGGCGCAGGCACCGGGGGCGATCACGATCATCTCCCACGGACCGTCGAGGGTCCGGTCGACGGTCCGCAGAAGGGCCATGCTGGTGTCGGTGCCTGTGTGATGGGAATGGGTCAAAAATATCCCACCCACGACCTCGGGATGAGGTCGTGGGTGGGATCGGAAAGTCGACGACGTCGCTTGAGCATTTTTCGACCAAATGGCCGCCGGGTTCGCTTGATCTATTCCGAACAAGTAGAGCGCGGGATCCCCTCTCCCGTGTGGGAGAGGGGTAGGGGTGAGGGTGGAGACGGTGCCGCAGGAAGACTGAACTGTTCCGCGGCTCAGCTCCACGGTTCAGGGTCATTGCGGAAGCCGAGCCACCCTCACCCCTAACCCCTCTCCCACACGGGAGAGGGGGACGCGCTTCATTCTGAAGTCGAACAGATCATGCGGACAATCTGTCAACCCGCCGCGAGCGCCCGGTCGAGCGCCGCGAACACCGCCGCATAGGTCGCCTCGGCCGCCGCCAGACGCTCCGGCAGCCCCGCGAGCTTGCCGCGGGCGAAGGCGCGGGCGAGCTGGAACTGGAACGCCTTGGCCTCCTGCCCCAATCGCGTCGCCGCCTCCGCCGCCTCCCCGAATGGCCCCGCCCCCTGCGCCGTCAGCCAGGCGAGGTGGCTGCCCAGCAGCTCGAAATTGGCCCCGAGCTGGCGGGTGGTGTTGAAGGCGTAGGAGTGGAAGGCCGAGAGCGGGCGCTGCACGAAGGCGTCGGGCTTGCCCGCCAGGGTCTCGCGGAAGGCGGTGACCGGGTTGCGCTCGGGAGCGTGGGCGCGGTGGCGCCGCAGCAGCGCCAGGGCGGCGTCCGCCAGCGCGGATCCGGTCAGGGCCGGGCCGCACGGCTTCACGAACTCGGCGTAGGGCAGGAGGCGGCCCTTCGCGAAGATCCCGTCGTAATCGGCGCCGTGGAGCTGGAAGCGCCCGGCATTGTGGAGGTAGTCGAGGAACCGCGTCTCCGGGTCGAGGGAGAGGATCGCGATCGTGGTCTTCGAGGCCTCGCGGCCGTAGGTGGTGCCGGCGGTGTCCGGCAGGTAGAAGGCGTCGACCTCGACGAGCACCGGCAGGCCCCGCGCCGCCTGGACCAGGCTGTGGCCCTCCAGGGTCTCGTAGAGCGCCAGCTCCAGGATCTCCAGACCGTAGAGCGCCTCAAGGTCGGCGGCCTTCGGCTTGAAGAAGGTGAACTGGTCGCCCTCGAAAGCCTGCCGCAGGGTGAAGCCCAGCATCGCCTCGGGCGCGAGCCCCCGCAGGTGCAGGAGCTCGATCCAGAGGTCGACGTAGCAGTTCGTCTCCGGCCAGGTCCGGTCGGCGGCGTGGAGCGCGTGCGGGAGATGGGGGGCCGCGGACGGAGACGTCCGCGGCTTCTCAAGAGACAGGGCGAGGGCGGCCGACATCGCCGCCTCAGCCGAAGAGCTGGTCGCGGACGCTCGCCGGCCAGGCGTCGAGGTCGAGGCCGTGATGGCGCAGGAGCGCGAGGGTGATCCGCTCCAGCCCGAAGCCGACGCAGGCGGTGTGGGCGACGGAGCCGTCGGCCTGGTCGATGCCCCAGGTCGAGCCGAAATGGTCCTGGTGGTAGTTGAAGCTGAGGCAGGCGGTCGGCTTCTCGACGCTGTTGACCGGCACGTTCAGCTCGAACTTCAGCGCCTGGGCGCGCTGGTTGTTGGCCAGCATCTTGCCGGCGCGGCCGAAGAACGGGTCGTTGGCCGGGTCGATGGCGAGTGGCAGGCCGAGGTCGCTCATCATCTTGGTGCCGCGCGCGAGCCACAGCTCGCGGAAGGCCAGCACCTGCTCAGGGGTCCCCATGCGGACATATTCGCGCATGCGGAACAGCTGCATGCGGGTCGGCTCCAGCGAGGGCTCGTGCCGGAAGCAGTAGGATTGCAGGTCGAACAGGAGGCCGTCCGCCGGCAGCCGGCCGCGGGCTGCGGCGACGGGGTAGAGTGGGTAGCAGGCGGCCGGGGTCAGGACGATGTCGGTCGCAGCCTGCTTGGCGGTCCAGTCCTCGTCGGCATCGAGGCAGGCGAGCAGCCGGGCGTGGTCGGCCTCGTTGCCGCAGAAGCTGTGCACCGTGCCGGCGAGGTGCGGGAAGCCCTTGAGGTAGCCGCTGCGCTCGAAGCTGGAGCGGGCCATGCCGGGCGGGAAGCGCAGGGCCTCGGCGCCGTCGGCGCCGCCGATGCGCGAGACGAGGCGGTCGAGGGCCTCGACCACGCTCTCGAAGGCGCCGGAGCGGCCGTAGAGGCCGTCGACCCCGGTACGGATCAGGAGGCCGCGGTCGAACAGCCGGTCGAGGAACGAGCGCGGCGCGGGCGCGTCGGTCTCGTCGTCGAGGGCCGGGAGGAGGTCGGAGGAGAGGCTCTGGTCCATCACGCGCTCAGGAGCTTGCCGCTGCCCTTCTGCACCAGCAGGAGGTTGGCGGTGTTGGAGAGGATGCGGTCGTTGCTGATCATCAGCGGCGCCGAGAGGACGTCGCGCAGCTGCCGGCCGAGGCTGAACGGGGTGCCGTTCTTGTAGCCGAGGATGCCGACCACCGAGAGGGCACGCTGCACGATGTCGACGGCTTGGGCCGAGACCGTGGTCTTGACGTTGTTGAGCATGATCGAGAAGCCGATGGCGCTCAGAGCGTCGGGGTCGCCCTTGGCGGCCTCGTAGCGCTCGAGCCCGGCGACCACCGTGCTCTTCATCGCCTGGAGTGCGTTGGCGGCCTCGGCGAGGCGCAGCGCCCCGGGTGGCACCTGGCCCGGCTTCTTGCGCGCCTCGCCCTGCACGAAGGCGCGGGCACGGTCGACGGCGTAGCTCGAAATCCCGAACCACACGCTGCCCCAGAGCAGGTGCGAGGCGGCGAGCATCGATTGCGCGGCGATCTCCGCGAAGGGCTTCTGCAGGACCTGCACGAGGGGCAGGCCCTCGGCCTTGAGCAGGAAGCCGTCGCTGCAGGTGCCGCGCATGCCGAGCGTGTCCCACACGCTGGTGCGCTCCAGGGTGATCTGGTCGGCGAGGAGCGCCACCAGCACCTGGTCGGAGGTCGCGGCCTCGGGGTGGCGGCGGGCGGTGGCGAGGATCAGGTCGGCCTGCGCGCCGTAGGAGATGACGCTCGCCTCCTTGGTGAGGCGGAAGGTGTCGCCGTCAGCCTCGACGGCGCAGAGGCTGTTGCGCAGGTCGCCGCCGATGCCGGCCTCGGTGGTCGAGGAGGCGATGAGCAGCTGCTCGTCGGCGATCCGCTCCATCAGCCCGCAATGCCAGGCGCTGTCGACGCCGTGGGTGACGAGGCTCGCGAGCTTGATGTGGTGCATCGCGAACACCATCGCGGAGGCCGAGCAGGCGCGCCCGAGGATGGCGCAGAGCTCGGCGATCTCGCTCATCGAGGCCCCCTCCCCGCGCAGGGAGCGCGGGATCTGGATGCCGAACAGGCGCTCGGCCTTGAGGGCCGCGACCGCCTCGGCCGGAAACCGGCCCTCGCGGTCGACCGCGTCGGCATGGCGGGCCGCGATCTCGGCCACCCGCTTGGCCCGCGCGTCGAGGGCGCCGGCCGGAGGTGCCGCGACGGGCAGAGCCGCCGCGACCTCGACGTGCATGTTCATGCGGCCTCCTGCTGGCGAAGGCCCGCGACGGTGTCGCGGATGATGCGGATGGTCGAGAACGAGCGCCGGCCCAGGGCCGAATCGGGGAACTCGATGTCGAACCGCTCCTCGAGGGCCAGCATCAGCTGCACCGAGCCGAACGAATCCAGCCCCTTCTCGAACAGGTCGTCGTCGTCCGAGAGCGTATCGACCACGTTCTTGAGTGCTTCGAGCGACTTCAGCACGTCCCGGATGTCAGAGATCTCGACCATGAGGCACCACCTTCCTGTCTGAGGCACGAGTCGCATCTGGCAGATGAGGATGCAATCTCGGGCGCAAGGCTTGGTAAATTTTCTGATGTTTATTTTAGTGAAAGATCTGATCCATTGCGGCGGCGGGGAGTGGAGCCGAGTGGATGCAGGACACTAAACTCTGAACAGCTTAACGGCCGGCAAACCGCCGGAGCGATGGCGCGACAGGATTTCGTCAAGCTTACGGATTTCGTCGGGAGAGGGCGTGAGGCCTGCCGCGCCGCGCAAGGTCTCGCGTCGTGTCGCCGTCCGGTGGCGGGATGAAGCGGGGTGCTTTCGGTGGCTGTCGATTGGCGCCGATCCGGACCCTAGACCCGGCGGGACCCGCGATGAAGCGGCCGGCGCCGCCCCACTTCGGTGTAGTCCGCCTGCCCGTCCGGAGGGGCCGCTGCCGCTCCGGGTGGAGGGGCGCCAGCCGAAAGCCCCCTCCCCCGCCGGTGGCGCGGCCCATCGGCGGGAGGACCCGGGCACGTCGCAGGCGCGTTTGGCTTGCGCGGGGCTTGCGCCGCATCCGGTCGGGCGATTGCGAATCGGGTGGGAAACGGGCCAATTGCAGTTTCAGCGCCGAACCGGCGAGTTTTCTGCAAACAGGGCCAGCGAGGATGAATCAGCATAGGCCGCCGCAACCCCCTGCCCCGGTCGCGCCCGCCGCGATGATCGGCGCCCATGCGGCGACGCTCCGCGAGCAGCTGCAGGCGATCTCCTCCGGGTTGTTTCCACCCACCGCCGCCAAGGGCCTGCGCCGCTTCACCTCGACCGAGGCCGCCCGGATCATCGGCGTGACGGTGTCGCGGCTGCAGCAGCTCGCCGCCGACGGGCTCGGGCCGCAGCCGGAGGTCTCGGCCAACGGGCGCCGCTCCTACACGCTGGCCGACATCCACGGCCTGCGCGCCTATCTCGACGAGAACACGAGGGGTGGCCGGCGCTACCAGCCGCGGCGCTCGGCCGCCGAGCACCTGCAGGTCGTGGCGGTGGCGAACTTCAAGGGCGGATCGGGCAAGACCACCACCACCGCCCACCTCGCCCAGGCCCTGGTGCTGCGCGGCTACCGGGTCCTCGCCATCGACCTCGATCCCCAGGCCAGCCTCTCGGCCCTGATGGGCGTGCAGCCCGAGCTCGATGTCGGGGCCGACGAGACCCTGTACGGCGCGATCCGCTACGACGACGCCAAGCCGCTGCGCGACGTGGTGCGCCCGACCTACTTCACCGGCCTCGACCTCGTGCCGGCCAATCTCGAGCTGATGGAGTTCGAGCACGAGACGCCCCGCGCGCTGAGCCGCCGCCGGGCCGGCGAGCCCCTGTTCTTCGACCGGGTCGCCCACGCGATCGACAGCGTGGCCGAGTCGTACGACGTCGTCGTCATCGATTGCCCGCCGCAGCTCGGCTACCTGACGCTCTCGGCGCTCTGCGCCGCGACCTCGCTGCTGATCACCGTGCATCCGCAGATGCTCGACGTCGCCTCGATGAGCCAGTTCCTGGCGATGACCGAGGACCTGCTCGGCGTCGTGGCGGAATCCGGGGGTAAGCTGCAATACGACTGGCTGCGCTACCTGGTGACCCGCTACGAGCAGCAGGACGCGCCGCAGACCCGCATCGTCGGCATGCTGCGCACCCTGTTCGAGGACGCGGTGCTGACCGCCCCGATGCTGAAGTCGTCCGCCGTCTCGGATGCCGGCCTGTCGAAGCAGACCCTCTACGAGATCGGCCGCGAGAGCGTGACCCGCTCGACCTACGACCGCGCGCTTGAATCGCTCGAGGCGGTCAACGGCGAGATCGAGGGCCTGATCCGCCGCGCCTGGGGCCGGCCATGAGCCGCAAGTCGAACCTCGACGCGTTGTTCGGCGCCCGGCCGAAGCCGACACCCGCCCCCGAGGCCCCGCCGGCGCCGGAGGCCGAGGCGTTTGCAGCTGCAAACCCCGCGCCGCCCGAGCCCGGGTTTGCAGCTGCAAACGCGGGCACTCAGGAGCCCCGCCCTCCGGAGCGCAGCCGCAGCGGGCCGGTGCGGGCGATGAGCAGCACCCTGCGCGGGCTCGCCGCCCGGGCCGACGCCGCGGCGGAGATCGAGGCCGGCACCGTCATCGTCGAGATCGAGCCCGAGCGGATCGACGATTCCTTCATCGCCGACCGGGTGGCCGACGCCAACGATCCGGGCCTCGCGGCTCTCGTCGAGAGCATCCGCGAGAGCGGCCAGCAGGTCCCGATCCTGGTCCGGCCGCATCCCGAGAACCCGGAACGCTACCAAGTCGCCTATGGCCGCCGCCGCATCCAGGCGGCGCGGCGCCTCGCGCGGCCGGTGCGGGCCGTGGTGCGCCCGCTCAGCGATGCCGAGCTGGTCGTGGCGCAGGGCAAGGAGAACCTGGAGCGGCAGGACCTGAGCTACATCGAGCGCGCCTTCTTCGCGCTCCGGCTCGAGGAGCACGGCTTCTCCCGGGCCACGATCACCGCCGCGATGGGCGTCGGCAAGGGCGACCTCTCGACCCTGATCTCGGTAGCGCGCACGGTGCCGGCAGAGATCGTGCGGGCGATCGGCCCGGCGCCCGCCGCCGGGCGGCCGCGCTGGATGCTGCTCGCCGAGCGGATCAAGGCGGCCAAGCCCAGCCGGATCGACGGCCTCCTCGCCGAGCCCGGCTTCCGGGACAAGCCGACCAACGAGCGCTTCGCCGCCGTGCTGACCGCGCTGGCGCCCCCCGCCGCGAAGCGGCCGGCGCCGCAGGTCTGGAGCGACGAGGCCGGCCGCGGCATCGCCCGGATCGAGCGCAGTGCCGACCGGGTCGCCCTGTCATTCGACGAGAGCCTGGAGCCCGGCCTCGCCGATTACGTCCTCGACCGGCTGCCGGAAATCCTGGCCGCCTACCGGGCCGGCCGCGCGCGATCGTGACGGCGCACCCGGCCGGGAACCGAAGCACCCGGCCGGGCCTGTCTCCGGACGATTGTCCGCAGAAAGGTTCGCCATGCGCCCCGTCCTCCTGCTTCTCGCGCTGCTGAGCCCCGCCGCGGCGACCGCCCAGACCGCACCCGATCCGGCCCCGGCCGAGGGGCGCCGGACCTGCGAGGCCAAGGCCGACAGCAGCGGAATCACCGGCGACAATCGCGCGACGTATTTGCGCGAATGCGAGGCCGGCGAGCGCCTGAAACAGGGGGCTCAGCCACGCTGAGGCGAACGGCGGCGGATCCGGCGCGTTGGTGCCGCACAGGCACTCGCCGCGGAGCATCCGATGACCGATTGGCGGCCCATCGATCGCGCGCCCCAGGACGGGCGCTGGATCATCGCCATCCACCGGGACGAGCCGGACCGGCGCGCCGTGATCCGCTGGGATCCCGGGCGGCTCGGGGACGGCCGGCCCTGGCACGTCGCCACCACCGATTACGGCTACGCGCCGGACGCGTTCACCCACTGGACGCCGTTCCCGGACCCGCCGGAACCGGGGCAGGGGACCTGACCGGTGCCATGCCCCCCGACGCGACCGCCTTCACCCTCGGGGAGATCGTCGCGCGCCTCGGCGCCGCCACCCTGTGCGGTTTGGTCCTCGGGTTCGAGCGGGAGTGGCGGGCGAAGGATGCGGGCCTGCGCACCCATGCCCTCGTCGCCTTGAGCGCGGCGGTCGTCACCACCTCGGCGCTCAGCCTCGACGCGATGGTGCGGCGGGAGGGGGGCGACGCCGATCCGCTGCGGGTGATCCAGGGATTGGCGCAGGCCATCGGCTTCATCGCGGCCGGAACGATCTTCGTCGCCCATCGCAGCGTGAAGAACCTGACCACGGCCGCGAGCGTCTGGTTCTCGGCCTCCGCCGGGATCGTGGCCGGGGCGGAGCAGTTCACGCTGCTTGCGGTCGCGATGGGGTTCGGCCTGACGATCCTGATCGTCTTGCGGCTGCTCGACCGCTTCGGCCTGCCGGGCCGCGAGGAGGAGTGACCGGCGAGATACCCCAGAGGTCTCGGCCTCAAGGGTCTCGTCCTTTTGGACGGATTGCACTGTCCGAGCCGACATGGGACAAAATACGAGCACCGCCGCGATGGCGTCGCGGCGGTGCTCGCCCTCGACGAGGGCCTTCCTCCCCAGACTTCGGGCCGCTCTCGAGGGCGGCCTTTTTCGTGTCTGTGATCACACTGGTATCCGGCGATGCGCGCCGGCACAAGCACAATTGTGCGTCATTCGCGGGCATCTGGCATTTTCGTGCGCAAGCGGCGGCCGGCCCGGGGGAGGGGAGGGCGGTTCGGTTGTGTTGGACGGGGCACGGATCTTCTTTTCTCCCGGCGAAGATATGACCTGTTGGATGAAAGAAGAGACGCGTTCCCCTCTCCCGTGTGGGAGAGGGGTTAGGGGTGAGGGTGGCTCGGTTTCCGCAATGACCCTGAACCGTTGAGCCGAGCAGTTCTACACTGGGTGTTTGATTCTGAGCCCGAGCCACCCTGCGCGATCTGCGATCGCCCCGACCCCTCTCCCGGACGGGAGAGGGGATCCCGCGCTTCAATTCGTCCCGACATCTTTCCCGAACGGTTCGTTTGACTTCGGGAGGAGGAGCGCGCACCGCCGAAAATTGCAGGACCGACCGATAGGGCAGGGGAGGGGGACCCGCTCCCTCAGATCGGATGCGCCCCGTGCCCCGTCGGCACGCGCCGGTCGGTCTTCGGGCCGCCGGCCTCGGGCCGGATCCGCACCGGCACCGACTTCGCCGCCGGGGTCCCCGACTGGATGTCGTGATGCGAGAGCGCCATAAGGGGGTTCATCTCTGGGTAGTAGGCGCCCAGGCAGCCATCCGGCAGCGAGAACGGCGTCACCGTGAGGCCCGTGACCTCGCGGGTGATCCCGTCGCCGGCGTCGCTGACCAGCGAGACGACCTGGCCCTCGCTCAGGCCTGCCCGGCGGATCTCGCCCGGGTTCATCAGCAGCACGTCGCGGGTGCCCTCGATCCCGCGCAGGCGGTCGCTGTAGCCGTAGATCGTGGTGTTGAACTGGTCGTTCGACCGCATGGTGATCAGCCGGTAGCGGCCGGGCGCGTCCTCGAAGCCCGTGGCGGACATCACCTCGGGCGCGGTGAACTCCGCCTTGCCGCTCTCGGTCTTCCAGATCCGCTCGCGCGCCGAGTTGCCGCGATAGAAGCCGCCGGGGATCCAGAGCCGGTCGTTGAAGTCGTGGAACTCCTCCCGGTAGGTCTTGGCGATCTCGTCGCGGATCAGGCCGTAATCGCCGACCCAGGCGTCCCAGGGAACCTTCGGATTCGGCGCGAGCGTCGCCTTGGCGAGCCCGGCCACGATCGCGACCTCGGACTTCAGGAAGTCGCTCGCCGGGGTGCGGCGGCCTTGCGAGCCGTAGATGCAGCTGAACGTGTCCTCGATGCTCACCGCCTGCGGGCCGCTCGCCTGCCGGTCCTCCTCGGTGCGGCCGAGGCAGGGCAGGAGGTAGGCGATCTCGCCGTTGACGAGGTGGGAGCGGTTGAGCTTCGTCGCGACCTGCACGGTGAGGCGCATCCGCGTCCAGGCCTTCTCCATCCGGTCCTGGTCGGGGATCGCCCGCACGAAGTTGCCCCCTAACCCGATGAAGCTCTTGATCTCGCCCGAGACGATGCCCTCGCAGGCCTCGATCGTGTTGACGCCCTTCTCCCGCGGCGGCGTGAAGCCGAACTGCTCGGCCAGGCGGTCGAGGGGCACCAGCTCCGGCTTCTCCGAGATGCCGACGGTGCGCTGGCCCTGCACGTTGGAGTGTCCCCGCACCGGCGACACCCCGGTGCCCTCGCGCCCGATATTGCCCCTGAGCAGCAGGAGGTTGACGACCATCGCGACGTTCTCGAAGCCGTGCACGTGCTGCGTCAGGCCCATGCCGTAGAAGGTGCAGACCCGCTCGGCCTCGACGTAGACCTGTCCCGCCGCCTCGATGTCGGCGCGGGCGATCCCGGATTCGCGTTCGATCTCCTCCCACGGGGTCGCCCGGACCTTCGCCTCGAAGGCCTCGAGCCCGGTCGTGTGCTGGGCGATGAAGTCGACGTCGAGGACGCGGGTGCCCTTCGCCTTGGCGGCGTCGTCGGCGGCAAAGACGTGCTTGCACAGGCCGAGCATCACCGCGATGTCGCCGCCGGGCCGGACCTGATGGTACTGCGCGCTGATCGGCGTCGCCTTGCGGGTCAGCATCTCGACCGGGCTCTGCGGGTTGGTGAAGCTCTCCAGGCCCCGCTCGCGCACGGGATTGAAGGTGATGATCTTCACCCCCCGCTTCGCGGCCTCCTGCAGCGGGTGCAGGAACCGCGGCGAGTTGGTGCCGGTGTTCTGGCCGAAGAAGAACATCGCGTCGCATTTCGACAGGTCGTCGAACACGACCGTGCCGACGCTGGCGCCGATCACCTTCTTCAGCGCCACCGAGGTCGTCTCGTGGCACATGTTGGAGGAATCGGGCAGGTTGTTGTTGCCGTAGAGCCGGGCGAACAGGGCGTAGAGGTACGAGGTCTCGAGGCTGGCGCGGCCCGACGAGTAGAACACCGCCGATTTCGGATCGAGCCGGCGCAGCTCCGCGCCGATCTCGCGGAACGCCTCGTCCCAGCCGCAGGCGACGTAGCGGTCGCTGGCGCGGTCGTAGCGCAGGGGGTGGGTCAGGCGGCCGGTCTGCTCCAGGTCGTAGTCGCTCCAGCCGCGCAGCTCGGTGAGCGTGTGCTTGGCGAAGAAGTCCGGGGTGCAGCGCCGCGTGGTTAGCTCCCACAGGGTCGCCTTGGCGCCGTTCTCGCAGAACTCGAAGGGGTGGTAGTTCGCCGGCTTCGCCCAGGAGCAGGAGACGCACATGAAGCCTTTCGGCTTGTTCTGGCGAAACAGGGTCTCGGTGGCGAGCGGCGTCGCCCATTCCTTGCCGAACACCTCGGCGATGCCGCGCACCGAGCCCCAGCCGCCGGCCGGGCTGTCGTAATGGACCGTGTTCTCCTCGACCGACATGCCGGCTCTCCCCTGCGGCGGGCGAAGGCCGCCGTGGACAGGGAACCCGCAGGGATTGGGTAAGTTCGAAAGCGGCGGTCTCAGCCGCCCTGCGCGCTGCGCCGCAGCCGGACCAGGGCCCGGTCGAGGGCGCCGAGGAAGGCGGAGCGGTCCTTGGCCGAGAACGGTTTCGGGCCGCCGGTCACCGCGCCCGCCTCGCGCAGGGACTGCATCAGGTCGCGGGTGGCGAGCGCCATGCCGACGGAGGAGTCGGTGAAGGCCTTGCCGGTGGGGGCGAGCACGCTCGCACCCGCCTTCACGCAGCGGCTCGCCAGGGGCACGTCGGCGGTGACGACCACCGCCTGCGGCCCGGCCCGTTCGGCGATCCAGTCGTCGGCGGCATCGAACTTGTCGGAGACGATCACCCGCTCGATCCACGGCTCGCGCGGAACATTGATGAAGCTGTTGGCCACCACCACGACGTGCGCACCGTGCCGCCCGGCGACGCGGTAGACCTCGTCCTTCACCGGGCAGGCATCGGCATCGACGTAGACGGTGATCATCGGGTCAGGTGCCGGGATTGAGGAAGAGGCTGTCGAATTCCGGCGGGGCGTAATCCCGCCCGGTGATGTCGGTGATGACGACGTGGTTGTGGCCCTCGGCCTCAAGTTCCTGCGCCTTCTCCAGGGCGCCCTCGGGCGAGGTGCGCTGGTGCGAGAGCGGGCCGGTGGCGGTGTGGGCGGTCACGACGAGCTGCATTGTCATTCTTGTGCGGGCGGGTGCGGCGCTTATCGCACGCTTTCGCGCGGCGCGGCGAGCACCCGGCAGGGGAGGGGAGGGCGGCAGCCCGGCGCCGGAAGGAGGTCCGATGCCGACAGGCCGCTCTCGCCGCCCCGACCTTGACGCCGGAGTGGCCCGGCCAGGGTCGCGGATGAGGGTTAACGGTGTGTTGATGGGGCGCGCCCGCCCTGGACCCTCCCCCCTCTGCGGGGGAGGGTGGCCTGCGAAGCAGGCCGGGAGAGGGGAGCGCGACGCTGGTTCAGATGGCCCCCTTCACACCGGTTCAATCATATCCGGAAGCGGCGTCCCCTCTCCCGCCCCGCATCCACGGGGCACCCTCCCCCGCAAAGGGGGGAGGGTTCTTCAGGCGCACCGCCCTTCGCCCGAAACCTCTCACGCCGCCTTGGCGGCCACCGCCGGCCCGGCTCCCGCGAGCGCCGCCTCGTAGACCTCCACGTAGCGCGCCGCGACGCTCGACCAGCGGTAATCCGACAGGTCCTCCGCGTCGCGCCGGAAGGCGCCATGCTCCAGGCGACCATAAGCCTCGCGGATCGCCGCGGCGGCGCCCGCGGCATCGGCGAAATCCGTGAGCGTAATCGAGGGGTGGCGCTGTTTCAGCCAGGTGAAGGCGTCGTTGGGATGGGCCACCGGGACGAGGCCGGCGCTCAGGGCCTCGATCAGCGCGATCCCGAATCCCTCGTATTGCGAGGCCGAGACGAACAGGCTCGACTGCCCGATCAGGTCGCGGACCGCCGGGGCGTCGAGGCCGGTATGCAGGCTCACCGAACCGGTGAGCCCCAGGCGGTCGATCTCGGCGGTGAGGTCCTGCGCGGTGACGTCGGACGGCACGCCGACGATCCGCAGGCGCCAGCCGGCCCCGTCGGCGTCGAGCGCCCGCATGGTCGCGAGCAGCCGGTCGAGGCGCTTGTTGTGGGCGAAGCGCCCGATCGTCAGGAGCGCGCGGCGGGGCTCGGGGGCGGCGGCGCCGGCGAATTTCTCCAGGTCGACGCCGTTCTGGATCACCGGGACGCCGCCGGGCGTGATGCCCTGAAAGAGCCGGGCGTCGCTGTCGCTGCACGCCACGATCGCCTCGTAGCCGCGCACGCTCATCCGGGTCGGGCCGTCGAACCACAGCTTCTTCAGCCGCGAATGCGCGCTGGTGTGGAAGAAGCCGCCATGGGTCGTCGCCACCATCGGGCGGCGGTGCAGGGGCTTCGCGAGCGCGAAGGCGTCGAAGAAGAAGTCGATGGCGTGGACGTGGACGAGGTCGGCGTCGCCGAGGTGCCGGAAGGCCGAGGGCGCGACGGGGTAGCGATGCGAGCCGAAGAACGGGATCCGCTCGATGTCGATCCCCTTCAGCCGCTCCCGTGCCGGCAGCCGCGCCTCGGGCGCCGAGAACAGCCGGTCGAGGGTGAGCACCCGGACGCGGTGGCCGAGGCGGGCCTGCTCGCGGGCGAGGTTGGCGACGAAATCCTCGAGCCCGCCGCGGTTGGGCAGGAACTGGCGGACCACGTGCAGGATCGAGAGGGAGGAACGCGTCGGGGTGCTCACGATGTCGCTCACGGCTCGCAGGAGGGCTTGGTCCGGCCGGCGGCCTGGATCGCGGCGACGACCGGGGCGGTGGCGCCAGCGGGATCGAGCCGCAGCGGATAATCCGGCGCCCACAGGTCGCCGGCGGCCCACACGGTCCAGCCGACCCATTGTTGCGGGTTCGCGTTGAGGTAGCGCAGGATCGCCCCCAGGCGGTCGGCGCAGCCGCGGTTGCCGGAGGCGCCGATCTCGCCGAGGAAGGCGCGGCGCCCGTTCTGGGCGAGCCAGCCGGTCAGGCGCTCCACCGCCTGCAGGGCGTCGGCGCCGCGGCTGCATTCGGCATGGGTGCCGGAATAGTCGGCGTCGAGGTACTGGTGCACCTCGTAGGCGAAATTGTTGCCCGGATCGACCGTGCCGAGCATGATCGCGGCGTTGTTGCCGGTCGGCAGGTCGGCGGTCCAGCTATGCGCCCCGGTCCAGCCGGAGCCCGGCACCAGCACCAGCTGCTTGGCCCCCGTCTCCCGGATCGCCGCGATGGCGGCGTTGGCGGCGGTGAGCCAGCGGTCGGCCGGGATGTCGTGCGGCTCGTTCATCAGCCCGAACACCACCGAGGCGTCGCCCCGGAAGTGCCGCGCCAGGCGCCGCCAGACGTCGGCGAAGGCCTCCGGCGTCACCATCTCGGTGCCGATCCGCGCCTTGCCGTAATAGGCGTAGTTGTGCAGGTCGATCACCGTGCGCATCCCGGCTTGCGTCGCGGCCGAGACCGCGGCTTCGAGGCGGGCGAGCTCCTCCGGATCGAGGGGCTGGCGCAGGCCCGGCTGCAGCCGCTCCCAGCGGATCGGCAGCCGCATCGTCGTCATCCCCAGACCCGCGAAGCGGCCGATCGTCGGCGCCGAGGGGTAGAGGTAGTCGAAGCCGTAGCGGCCCGGCACGGTGCCGAACTCGGCCCCGCTGATGTTGACGCCGCGCAGGCAGGCGGGCGCGGCCGCGGCAGGGGAGGGGGGAAGCGCCAGGATCAGGCAGGCGAGGGCGAGGAGGCGGCGCATCTCATTCCGCCGCGTGCGCGGGAGCCGGGGAGAGGGGTTGCGCCGGGGCCCAGCCCCGGCGGGTGAAGAAGGCGGTCGCGCGGCTGTCGATGTCCCAGTTCGCCCGCACCCAGCGGGCGAGCACCAGGTTGATGACGATCGTCCAGCCGACATTCGCCACCGCGACGCCCATGATGCCGAACGGCACTGCGACGAGGCAGAGCAGGACCGCGTAGACGGAATACAGGATCGCGTTGCTGATCAGGATGTAGCGCTCGCCGCCGCCGATCGTCAGCAGCGTCGGGCCGGGGCCGAAGAAGGCGCCCACCACCGCCGACAGGCTGAGCACCATCAGCACGTCGGTGTGCGCGGCGAAATCCGGCTTGAACAGGCCGAGCGCGAAGGGCGCGCCGACCGCCATCACCACGGCTCCGGCCGACGAGATCCCGAAGCTCGCCAGCGACAGCCGGCCGATCAGGCGCTGCGCCCCCTCCCGGTCGCGGGCCTGGAAGTGGCTCGCGATCATCGGCATGCTGACCGTGTCGATCGCCGCGCTCGGCAGGTTGATCAGCGTCGCGTAGCGCAGGGCGACGAAGTAGAACGCCGCCTGCTCCATGCCGAGGGCGGCGCCGACGATCACGGTCTCGAGGAAGGCGGCCGCGGCCACGATCACGTTGTTGGCGGTGAACAAAAGGCTCTCGCCGCGCCAGGCCGGCGCCTTGTGCGGGTGGCGGAAGCCCCCGCGCCAGGAATCCCAGCCGTGCAGCCCCGCGAGGTGGCGGATCTGGTAGAGCGTCATCGCCAGCAGCAGCCCGAGCACGATCTCCATCGCGACCGTCGCGCCGGTGAGGAGGCCGGCCGACGCCGCGCCCCAGAGCAGCACCGAGCAGGCGCCGCGCCACACCACCTCCCGGGGCAGGAGCGCGAGCCAGATCCGGCCGTGGACGCGAAAGTAGTTCTGCAGGTACTCGGACAGGGCGAACACGCCCGCGAAGGCGCAGGCGAGGTGGAGCCGGTGATAGGGGTCGGGCAAGGCCTCCTCGGCGACGAAGACCACCGCGCTCGAGGCCAGCATCAGCAGAATCGCGGCGGTGACCCAGCCGAGGTTGTAGCGCACCAGGGCGTCGTTGTGCGGCACCACCCCGTCGCGGGCCCGGTAATGCTTCAGCACCAGGTTCTGCTGGCCGAGGGCCGCGATCAGCCCGAGGCCGCTGCCGAAGGTGAACAGGAACACGTAGACGCCGTACTCGTAGGTGGTGAGCAGGCGGCTCGCGACGAGCAGCATCACGAAGCCGAGGACGGCGCTCGCGATGCGGGCGACGAAGGCGGAGGCGAATTGCTGCGTGCGGCCCGACCGGCGCAGCCGCGCGACGAGTGTCAGCATCGTGTCCGTGGCCTCTCGCTGGGCGCGGAGCCTTTTGCCCGCCCGCCGCTCCGGCTTCCGGGTTAGCAGTCATCCCCTATCGGGACTTTAACGCGATCCCTCGCACCCGCTGCGAATGCCGAGACATCGTCGCCGCGCCGGCCCGGGACGAGAAGCTTATCCATTCGCAACGACTCAGATACGAGGTTGTCGGCATTCGTCCAATCTGTCGTTAACCCTGCGCTGAATTAAGACTGCATCTCCGGTGGGGCGGGCTGCATTCACTTTGCGCGGGGTGCGACCGGCCGGTAATTCTTCATCGATCCCGGCGATGGTCTTGCCTCGACACGGATCTCCTCAACCCCGATTGGATGCGTCCCATGCCTGACCGCGCCCTCGACATGGCGCCCGGAGCCGCGAGCGTCGACCGTCTCGACCTCGAGGGCGTCACCGTCAGCGACCTCACCCGCGACGAGCTGCTCGCCCGCCTGCGCGACGTCCTCGACCGGCGCGCCCAGCTGTGCCTCGGCTTCTGCAACGCCAACATGCTGCTCAAGGCCCTGTGCACGCCGGCCTACGCGGCGTCCCTGCGCAGCTTCCTGCTCGTCAGCGACGGGCTCGGCATCGACCTGTGCTCGGCCCTGTTCCGCGGCCGCTTCTTCCGCCAGAACCTCAACGGCACCGACCTGGTCCCGGCCTTCCTGGCCGCCGAGACGACGCCGCGCACGCTATTCCTGCTCGGGGCCAAGCCCGGCATCGCCGAGGCGGCGGCGCGCAACCTGGCGCTGCTCTATCCCCAGCACCGGGTCGTCGGCGTGCAGGACGGCTACTTCGCGGCCGAGGAGCTGGGGGCGGTGATCGCCGGGATCAATGCCGCCTCGCCCGACATCCTGCTCGTCGCCCTCGGCAATCCGGGCCAGGAGACCTTCATCGCCGAGCACGCGCATCGGATCGACGCGCGGCTGCTGATGGGTGTCGGGGCGCTGCTCGACTACACGGCCGGCGCGTCGGTCCGGGCCCCTGCGGCGTTCCGCCTCGTGCGGCTCGAGTGGTTGTTCCGCCTCCTGCGCGAGCCGCGCCGCCTCGGGCGCCGCTACACCGTCGACATCGTGGTCTTCGTGGCGATGATCCTGCGCCTGCGGCTGGCGAGCCTCGTGCGCGACCGCCCGGTCCGCGTCGCCCGCTCGTGAGCCCGGCCTGCGGCCGCGAGAGCGGCGGCGGCGCGATGGGGGCTGGCCTCTCGTAGACAATTCGGCAAACTTGAAGACCTAGAATAATCGACGAGGGCAACGGCATCGGGCGCTGCTCGGCGGACAGGGCGAAGGACGAGTTCAGATGCTGACCGACCGCGCAGGCAGAGGACCGAACTCGGGGCCGATCTCTGGGGCGATCCTTGGACCGGCCGCGGAGAGCTTGGCGGCGGAGCCGGTTCCGGTCGTGCTCGGCGACGCGTTCGGCTGGTTCAGCCCGGGCGCACGCCGGCGCGGCGTGCTCCTGTGCGGCACCCTCGGCTTCGAGCAATGGTGCGCCTACCGCTCCTGGCGCGAGCTCGCCGCGATGATCGCCGGCACCGGCTGCCCGACCCTGCGCTTCGATTATCCGGGCCAGGGCGATTCCCGCGATCCGGCGGGCCCCGAGATCCCGGCGGCCCTCGACGCGATCCGGGCCGGCATCGCCTACCTGCGCGAGCGGGCGGGGGCGGAGGAGGTCGTGGTGGTGGGCCTGCGCCTTGGCGCGACCCTCGCCGCGCTCTCGGGCGGGGACATCGACCGGCTGGTGATGCTGGCGCCGTTCGCCACCGGCAAGGCCTATCGCCGCGAGATGGCGATGCAGTCGCGGCTCATCGACGTGATGCCCGACCGCACGCCGATGCCGCAGGAGCCCGACTCGCTGATGGTCGGCAGCTTCCTCCTCGGGCCGCGGACCCTCGCCGACCTCGCCCGGCTCGACCTCGCGGCCGCCGAGCGTTCCCCGGCGCCACAGATCCTGATGCTCGGGCCGAAGATCGAGACCCTGGCCGAGCGCTACCGGGCGCTCGGGAGCGTGGTCGAGACCGGGCCGCTCCCCGACCTGACCCAGCTCGTCTCCGACCCGCTCTTCCCGCGCCTTCCGGCCGAGACCTTCGCGCGGGTGCGCGACTTCGCGGTGGCGCAGGCGCCCGCACCGGCGGCCTCCCCACCCGTCCCCGTGTCCGCCCCCTCGCCGTGCCGGCTCGCCGACGTGGCGTGGCAGGAGGAGGTGTCGCGCTTCGGCCCCGGCCTCGTCGGCATCCTGTGCCGGCCGCTTGGGGCCTGGGGCGGCGGCACGGTGCTGGTGGTCAATTCCGGGCGCAACCCGCGCGCCGGCCACGGCCGTCAGACGACGCAGCTCGCCCGCAGGCTGGCCGCGTCCGGCATCGCCTCGTTCCGCTTCGACCTGCGCGGCGTCGGCGACAGCGCCGAACGCCCGGACGGATCCCCGCCGCTCTACACGGTGGACGCGGTCGAGGACGTCCAGGCCGCGCTCAACCATCTCGAGGCCCGGCAGCACACGCCCTGCGTGGTCCTCGGCGTCTGCAGCGGCGCCTTCCTCGCCTTCCAGACCATCTGCCGGGACGAGCGGCTGTCCGCGGCGGTCCTTGTCAACCTGTACTGCTTCGACGTCGAGCCCGGCACCGACGTCGAGACGATGATCCGCGATTCCTTCCGCGGCGAGGTGAGCTACGCGGAGCGGGCGCGGCAGGGCGCCCTCTGGCGCCGGATCGTCAGCGGCGAATTGCCCATCGGCCGGATCCTGCGGGCGGTGGGGCGCGACGCCCGGGCCCGGCTCGCGGCCTGGACGGCGCGCATCCCGGGCCTTGCGCCCGGCGGCGTGACGGTGGCCCGGCGGGTGGCGCGGCTGCGCCGCCGCGGTGCACGGATCCACGCGGTCTACGGCCGGGGCGACCGGGGCATCGCCGCGCTCGCCGCCAATCTCGGCCAGTCGCCCGAGGGCCTCGCGCGCCAACTCGGCTATCCGGTCACCGTCCTCGACGACGTCGACCACAACCTGAGCCGGCCCGCCGACCAGGAGCGGCTGTTCGCGATCGTGCGGGACGCCGTCGCGGATGCGCGCCGCGCCCGCGGCACGGAGCCCGAAGCCGCCCCGGCGGCCCGCGCGCGCGACGTCCCGGACCCGTCCGGCGCCCGACCGGCCTCCGTCGCGGCGGTGCGGGCGTGAGCGGGGTCGCGATGACCGGCAGCCCGGGGAGCGCGCGGGCGACCCTCGTCGTGACGGCCAAGACCGGAGCGCGCTGCGGCGTCTCCGACTACACCGAGAAGCTGCGCACGATCATCGGCGAGCGCGGCCTCGACGTCCGGGTGGAGCGCCTGCCGACCTGGTCGGTCCGGGGCCTGCTGCGCGTCTGGCGGCAGGGGGCCGGCCGCCGGTCGGTCCTGCACGTGCAGTACCCGTCGATGAACCTCGGCAAGTCGCCGGCCGTCGCCCTCGCGCCGATCCTGGTCGGGGGCGCGCGCCTCTACCTGACCCTGCACGAGTTCACGATCTTCAACCGGGTCCGGAAATGCTATTTTCTGACCTTCGCGCTGTCGCGCGCCACGGTGATCTTCTCGAACGAGTTCGAGCGCCGCGCCTTCGAGGGGTTCTTCCCTGTCCGCCGCTGCCGCACGCTGGTGGTGCCGATCGGCTCGAACATCGCGGTCGGCCGGCCGGACGTCCCCTCCGAGGCGCGCGAGCCGACGCTGGTCTATTTCGGCCAGATCGGCCCGGACAAGGGCCTTGAGGATTTTCTGGCGGTGGCGGAGCGGCTGCGCGCCGAGGGCGATCGGCTCGGCATCGCGGTCATCGGCTCGCCCTCCGGCCCCGATTGCCCGGTCTTCCGGCAGGTCTCGGCGCGGGCCGAGCGGCTTGGAATCCGGCTCGTCCTCAATGCCGAGCCGGAGCGGGTCTCCGACGAATTGTCCCGGGCCCGCGTCGCCCTCCTGCCGTTTCCCGACGGGGTGAGCGAGAAGCGCGGATCGGCGCTCGCGTGCCTGGAGCACGGCCTGGCGGTCGTCACCACGCACTCGGCCAAGACGCCGGACTGGCTCGAGGCCGCGACGGTGCCCCATCTCTCGGTCGAAGCGACGGCGGCCGCCATCCGCGGGCTGGTCTCGACGGAGGGCCACCGCGCGGCCCTCGCCGGCCGCGATCCGGACGCCCTGCGCGCCCGCACCTGGCCGAGCATCGCCGAGCGGCACCTGGCGCTTTATGGGTTGGGGTGACGCGAAGCCTGGTTGACCGGTGGCGTCACGGCTAATCTGGCACGCACACCGACATCTCTCTACGTCATCCCGGGGCTCGACGAAGTCGAGAACCCGGGATCCATAACCGCTGACCTTGGAGAATGAAGCGGATCCGTTCCGCCTTACCCTCTGCCGTCGGCGGTTATGGATCCCGGGTTCCGCTGCGCGGCCCCGGGATGACATCGAGGGTGTTAGGACTGCCGGGCGAGCGGAACACGGGTCTCCGGATCAGCCCGCCGCCGCCGCGAAGGCCCGGCTCAGGCCCTGCCACACCTCCATCCCGTACATGACCTCGCCGCCCGGCGGCGGCCGGAAGAAGTCGTAGACCGGCGCCGACCGGAAGCGCTCGGGGCCGAACCCGAACAGGGCGAGGTTGCCGGTCTGGCTGCGGTGGCAGGCGAAGGCCGCCTCCTTGCGGCGGGCCGCCTCCGGCGTCAGCGGGACGACGATCTCCGGGCAGTCCGGGTCGTCGAGGAAGCGCCCGGTGCGCAACGCCCCGTTCACCCGATGGTAGCTGGCGAATTCGAGCCGCGCCGGGGCGTGGCCGCCCTGGCGCGCGAGGCGCGCGCAGGCCTGCTGCACCGCGAAGGCCGCCGCGTCGTGGTCGAAATGGCCGCCCTCGTAGGGATGGGTCAGGACCGCGTCGACAGTGATCAGGTCCTCGGCCAGCCGCTCGATCACGGCCGCCAGGTGGTCCGCCAGCCGCCCGTCCGGGACCTCGTAGAAGGCCTGCCGGGCGAGGCGGCCCTCGACCAGCACGGCGAGCGCGTCGACGAGTTCGCCGCGCCGGGCCGCCGCGTAGGCCTGGCGCGTCGGGAATCCGGCCTGCGCCGCGTAGGCCGGATCGAGCGGCGCCCCGTCCGAGAGCTGCAGCAGGGTGAGGTCCCGCAGATGGGCCATCACGCCGCCGAGCCCGATCGTCTCGTCGTCCGGATGCGCCGTGACGACCGCCACCGCCAGGTCGAGGGGCTGGCGCGCCGCCAGGGTGCGCAGCACCCGCGCCCCGGCCGCGCCAGGATCCATCGTCACGGTCGTCGTCATGGCGGCTCCGGCCCGGGTGGTCATGCGGTGAAGCTCATCGTGCGCCCGCGGGGCCGGGCTGGTCGCCGGTCTCGAGGCGGTAGCAGGCGAGGTCGGCGAGGCCCGGGCGGGTCGCCTTGCCGGACCACGCATCCGCGATCGACCCGATATCGACGGCGACGCCGCCGCGGGCGGCGATCTCGCGGCAATAGAGCTTGCCCAGGTAGCCGGCCGCGACGAGCCAGAGCACGCCCGGCCAGTCCCGGCCGCGCAGCCGCGCCGTCACCCGCCCGAAGGCGTCCGGGAAGTGCGGGCCCGGCATCCCGGTCGCCCCGATGACGGCGGCGAAGCGCTTCTCCTCCGGCACGAGCAGGGCGGCCGCGACCCGGGTGCCGGGCCGGCGCGCCAGCGCGGCGGCCAGCGCCGGGTGGCAGGTGATCAGGCCGACCGGGTGGCCGGAGGCGAGCAGCCGATGCAGGGCGCCCGAGAGGTGCAGGTCGAGGTGGATGTCGTGGGTGCAGAAGGCCGTGTCGCCCTGCTCCAGCAGGGGCGCGACGTGGCGCAGCACGTTGGTGCAGCTCGGCACGCCGTCGGGGCTGGCGATGCCGTATTCGTGCCGGATCCGCTCGGGGTAGGTCACGCCCACCACCGAGGCGGCCCGGATCGCCTCCAGCACGCGCTCGCGCAAGGCGAGGAAGTCCGGGCGGTCGACCAGGGCGTCGCTGCCGAACCAGGTCCGCAGGATGCGCTTGCGGTTGTGGCGGTAGAGGTTGCGGAAGCGCCCGTCCTCCTCCTCGGGATCGCTGATCCAGGCGCCCTCGCCGTCGCCGAGCCGGACCAGCGAGAAGGGGTTCCGCCCGGCCAGGGCCGCGGCGATGCGCGCCTCCACCGACGCGGTGTCGAGGTGGCGCGGGCTCTCGCGGACCGCCATGGCGAGGCGCATCGCCTCCGCCTCGGGATGGCGCTGCATGTAGGCGATCAGCTGCGCGAGCCGCTCCACCCGGCCCGCCTGCGCCGGCCTGGCCGGGAAGGCCGAGAGGCAGGCCTGCGCCTCGGCGAGCCGGCCCGCGCCGGCGAGCTGGCGCACGGACTGGACCAGGGTGAGGAGGTCGCCCGGATCCGCCGCCCGCGCCCGCGCGAAGTCCTGCGCGGCGCCCGGTCCGTCGCCCGCCCGCCGGCGCAGGACCGCGCGCTCGCGCCAGCCGTAGGGCAGGTGCGGAAAAAGCCGGCACAGCTCCGCCACGATCGCCGCCGCGCCGAGGACGTCGCCGCAATCCCGCAGGGCCTCGGCGGCCCGGACTGCCGCCACGGGATCGGCGCCGGCCCGCGCCCAGCCGCCGCGCGCCGGCGCCCTCGGCATCGGTTCGGCAGCCATCATGGTGCGCCCGCCGGCGCGCCCGTCGTGGCAGGGGAGGGCGCGCCGGGCCCGCTCACGGCGCGTCGCCCGCGATCTTCTCGATCTCGAACACGAAATGCGTGCAGAACAGGAGCCGGAGCAGGTTGGTGGTGCGGATGTCGAGGCCGAGCCGCTGCCCGGTCTCGATCAGGGTGCGGTGGACGAAGCCCTCCGGTCCCATCATGCGGTTGAACGGCGTCTCGTCGCTCGCCGTCAGGGTGATCAGCAGGCGCCGGAGCAGGAACACGAAGGCGTCGTGCTTCGGCTCGACCCGAGTCAGCCGCAGGCCCGCCTCCCGCGCGGCGACCTTCATGCCGTAGGGCGTGAAGTTGAAGGTGCCGTAATCCTGCATCTGCTCCAGGTAGGCCACCTGCCCGATCAGCTTGCCGCCGGGCCGCAGCACCCGGGCGATCTCGCCGAAGCTGAGATCGATGTGCTGCACGTGGTGGAGCACCACCATCGCCCAGACCACGTCGAATTCCCCGTCGGCGAAGGGCAGCACCCGCCCGTCGTAGAAGCGCACCGCGTCGCCGAGGCGCGCCACGTCGTCCCGCACCGTGCCCGAGACGCTGTCGAGGTAGTCGACGCCCTGCCAGGCGTAGCCGAGCGATTCGATGAAGGGCCGGCTGTGCATCGCCCCGCAGCCGAAATCGAGCAGCCGCGCGCCGGGCCGGAAGGCGGCGGCGAGCAGGTCCTCGGCCGACGCTGCCTCCAGGCTGTCGGCGCGCAAAGCCGGGCCGACCTCGTGGTAGAACGAGCCGTCCATGGCCAGCGTCGTCGCCCGGGCGGTGATCGCGCCGATGAGGCGCTCGAGCTGGGCGTCCAGGGTCTCTGGCGCCGGGCTTTCGGGTTCCGGGGGCGCGGCCGGCGCGGGATCCGGCGAGGCGGCGGGCACAGGAGCCGGGGCCGGTGCCGGGAGGGCGGCGGCGGGCCCGCCGCGGTCGGGATCGAGGATCCGCGCGAGGGTGCGGCGCAGGGCCGTGAGGCCGGGGCGGGTGGTCGGGCGCGTCACGGCCGTCGGCTCCGGAGGGTGTCGATCAGGGTGCGGTACGCCGCGGCGGCGGCCTCGGGCGCGTGCGTGCTGCGCAGGCGCCGCGCCGCTCCCGACCCGAGCGCCGCGCGCCGGCCCGGATCGGCGACGAGCGCGGCGAGGGCGGCCGTCCAGGCGTCCCGCCCGGCGGCGAGGTGGACGTCGACCCCGTCCTGCAGGGTCTCGCGGTGGGCGGGCGTGTCGCCCGCCAGGGTCGGGATCCCGAAGCGGGCGGCGGCGAGCCAGCCGGTCGGCGCCAGGCAAGCCTCGGCCTCGCTGCCATCCGCCGGGACGAGGTTCAGGTCGCAGCCGCGCAAAGCCTCCTCCCAGTCCCGGACGGGGCCCGCTTGCGTGATGCGGTCGGAGAACGGCGCGAAGGCGTCGTCGAGGAGGACGAAGCCGGCCGTCGTCAGCCGGACCCGCGTCTCCCTCTCCAGGACGTGCAGCAGCGCTGCGCCGGCGGGATCCGCCGGGCCCACGACCCGCGACCGTGCCGCGTGGAGGAACAGGTGGATCTCGTCGCCGGTCTCGCGCGAGGGCGCGTCCGGCACCGCGACGTCCCGGACGACGAAGCTGCGGCCCGTCCCGACGACGCGGTCGAGATGCGCGGCCAGCGCCCGGGTCGGCGCGAGGCCGTAATCGCAGAGCGCGGCCGCCCCGCGGTAGAGCGCCACCCCGAAGACCAGGTCGTCGTAGACCCGCTCGCCGATCCGGCCCGCGAAGGCCGCGAGCGGCGGCGGGGCGTGGCGCGGGTCGACCGTCAGCTCGTCGGTCTCGTACAGGGTCGGGACGCCGAGCCGCCGGGCGCGCACGAGCGCCTGGACCACGGTGGGCCAGGCCGGCATCCGCACCACGAGGGCGGCGTGCGCCCCGGGCAGGGCCTCCTCGAACGCCCGGACCGCGCCGAGATCGAAGACGCGCACGGTGCAGCCGAGCAGGTCGACCGACCGCTCCAGCCGGCGGCGGGCGCCGTCCGGCAGGCCGTCGGCCAGCACCGCGACGAAGGGCTCGGGCGCCGGCGCCCGCGTGCCGGCGGGCAGGCAGGCGGCCGACAGGTCGGCCACAGCGCGGATGGCCTCGGCGAGGCAGGCGTCGCCCTCCTCCCGAGATCCTTGCGCGTAGAGCGCCCGGGCGGCGCGGCTCCGCTCAGCAAAGTAGCGCTCGGCGGCGTCGCGGACCAGGGCGTCGCCCGCGGGCGCGGGCACCGGGCCGGCGAGCGCCCGAGGAAGGCGGGCGAACAGGCGCGGCCACGCGGCGCGCGCCGCCGCCGCGGTCACGAAGCCGCGGAGAGCGACCTCGGCGGCGACCGCCGGATCGTCAGAAAGATCGCCCGCAAGGCCGTCCAGCAGTTCCTCGTAGAGGGCGAGGGCGGCGCTCCAGGCGCCGGCGCGGCCATAGGCCTCGGCGAGCCGCACCTGCGTCGTGGGGGAGGGCACGCGCGCCGCGGCCAGCTCGTAGGCCCGGATCGCCGCGGGAGAGTGGCGTGCGGCGAAATGGTCCCCGACCGCGATCAGGAACGACGCCGCGTCCTCGCCGTAAGGAATCTGCTCGCCGGATTCGGCGAAGCCCTCGCGCAGGAAATGGGCGAGGGCCGCCCAGCGATGGGCGGCGGCGCGCGGGTAGAGGCGCGTGTAGAAGCGCCACGGGAAGGCCGCGGGGTAGGCCCGCAGGGACAGGCCGAGGCGTGCGAGATGCGCCGCCTGGTGGCCCGGATCGCCCGCCGCTCCGCCCTGCGCCTGCCAAGCGGCGAGGCTGGTCGCGTCGTCGGCATGGGCGAAGGCCGGATGGGTCTCGCGAAAATGGTCCGGATCGAAGCCCGCCATCTGGTCCGGCCGGTAGGCGAGGCCCGAGGCCTTGCCGATCGCGGCGTAATGCAGGCCGGCCTCGTCGTCCGAGAGGTCCCGGAACTCCGGGTTGCGGTCGCGGTAGCCCTGCGGGCTGAAATCGGCCGGCAGGCGCGGGGTGCCGCGCGCCGCGCCGCCGCCGGGTTCGCGCCCCGCCCCGCCGTCGCGACCGGCGGGTCGGTCAGTGCCATCCCGTAGCGGCTCCGGACCGCCCAGGTGAGGATGGGGACTTTGATTTAAGTTTGTGCGCAATTCGTTGGGAAGACGCTGATCGTCACCCCCCGTTGCCGGGCGATGTCTGCGAAGCAGGTGAATATTTCTTGATATATTCTTAAGTAATTTCATGCTTCGCCGCGCAAGACCAATGCACCATGGAACTACAAATTTGCGGGCTTGCTGACTTACGATCTGCCCGCCGTATCAGGCCGCGCTGATCCTGTAAAGTAACGAGGGTGTGGACGACGACTTGCCGGGCGATGGAGATCCAGGATGAGACTGTCATGCAGGTCGTGAGAGACAGACCGGCCCGATCGCGCAATCCAAGATTGCAGAGCCGCGACGAAACGATGACGAGGCGCGGATCGTCCACCCGGCGCACGTGATGATCGGCGGCCCGACGAGTGGGTGTACCGTCGCGTGCTGACGGGCAAGAGTATGGACCGGTGACGGCGCGACTTCCGTCTGAAGGTGCCCCAGGCCTTCGCGAGCCTGTTTGACGGCTCCGTCATGATTAACACCCTCCGGGTCATCCCGGGGCCGCGCAAGCGGAACCCGGGATCCATGACCGCTGACGGTGCAGGATAAAGCGGCGCACGATCCGCTTCGCCCTCCGACCTCGGCGGTTATGGATCCCGGGTTCTCGCCTCCGGCGAGCCCCGGGATGACGTGGAGAGCGTGAAAATCGATAGAGGCCGCTGGAGCGTGTTATGAGTCCGTGCTTCCAATGAAGATCGGGGTGGCGCAATGAACAATACGTTGACCTACAAGGGTTTCGTCGCCCGGGTCGAGTTCATCGCCGATGACAGCGCTTTCATTGGTCGTATCGCCGGGATCAACGACATCATCGGTTTCCACGTCGAGAGCGTGGCGGATTTGACGAGCGCTTTCCACGAGGCGGTGGATGATGACATCGAGACCTGTGTTCCGAAACGTCAGAAGTTCATCGGACCGCATGATCACCAGGCTGCAACCACGGCGCACGATGGTGCGCGGCGAGCCGACCGTGCAGGCGGACGTTCGTCATAGAATTCCCTTTCCCGGACGACTGAAGCGTTAGCGGAAGGAGGTCCGGGAAAGGGGAGAGGTGGAAAACAGGCGGTCCGACCGACGAACCTTGGCTGTATCTGACCGACAGCAACGGGCAGCGGAGCATCGCCAGGATCACCCCGCCGCCCCCCGCGTCAGATCAGCATCGCGTTGAGCGCCACCGTCAGGGCGGCGCCGACGACGGCGAAGCCGAGCAGCGTGACGCTGCTGACCTGATCGACGGAATCGATGTCGTGGCCGGTGCGGTGCTCGGGGGCATTGGCGGACATGGGCGTCTCCTTGTCGGATGTCTCCCGGGCCAACGCCCCTCGGGCCCCGTGGGATCGACGGCGGACGGGCCGCGTTTTGCCGCAGGGTCCGGTTTCGTCCAACCGGCAACGGGCCTAGTGCCCGGGGCTCTCGTGTCCGTGGCTGGTGCCGATCACGCAGAGCGCCAGGCCGGCGATGCCGCCGAGGGTGCCGATCGGGGTCTGGAAGCGCCAGGAGGCGTAGTAGCCGGCGCTGCCGATCACGACGCCGAGAAGGGTCAGCCCGATGCTGCGGGCCGAGGCCCCGGGCTTCTCCGGATGACCCCGCTTCTCGGGGTGCGCGCGGGCGGAATCGTGCTGCATCGTCCGTCTGCCTTCGCCGCGCCGTGGGGTCTCGGCCGCCCGGGGCGGCGGGAGCAGGGGGGCGGCCGCCCTCTCCCTTCGGAGGAACGCGGCAGGCGCGGAATCGCTCACGCTTGGTGGCGCAACTCGCCTTTTCCCTGACATGCCAGCCCGGAACCGGGCTGGTAACGTTCAGAAATCGCCCTCGCAACCGACCGGGCGCGGGCCGACCGGTGACGGCCGAGCCGCACCCGCCCCGTCCCTCGGACCGTGGTCAGCCTCATGACGCAGCGCTACTTCTTCAACCTGGTCGGCCCGGCGCGTGCGATCGAGGACCCGACGGGCGTCGAGGCCGCCACGCCGGACCAGGCTGAGGCCGAAGCGCGGGCGGTCGTCGCCGAGATGCGGGCGAGCGGCGAGCTGCCGCTCCTCGGGGAGGGCTGGCAGCTCGAGATCCGCGACGGCGTCGGACGGCTGGTGCGCTCAATTTCCCTCGGTTGAGGCGCCGGATCCCGCCTGCTTCAGGACCTGCCGCACATGCGCGCGAACCTGCGCGCCCGTCGCGGCCTCGTGTCCGGCATCGCCCGGCGCGCGCGTCGCGTTCCGGTCGCTCCCATGCGGCACGGATGTGTCCGGCGTCAGGGGAGCCGCCTGCTCCTTGGATCGAGCCTTACCGCCGAGCGCCATCGTGGCTGTCTCCTGCCTTGCGTCCCCGGTCCGGCGGCCGGGCGCCCGCGCGGGAGTGAACGACCGTCCGCAGCACCTCGCGGTGCATGGCGGCACAGGTGGTCTCCCCCGCCGACGCCGTGCGCCGAACTTTCCTGTTGATGAGAATCGAACCGGTTCAGTTTGTACCGGCTCTCGGCGCCGACAAACAATGAAAAAGTCGTAAAAGCGTTCCCTGGCGAAGTGCTGAGGCTCTTCTGCAACGCATCCTATGTTAATGCCTCTCAGCGGCCCTCGCCGCCGATGCGGGAGAAGTCCGCCACTTCCCGGGTCGCCGCCCGCAGGGCATTGAGCAGGGCGAGGCGATTGGCGCGCAGACCCGCGTCCTCGGCATTCACCGTCACCTTGTCGAAGAAGGCGTCGACCGGCGTGCGCAGGGTCGAGAGCGCCCGCATCGCCCCCTCGAAATCCTCTGCCGCGACCGCTCGGGCCGCCTCGGCCCCGGCCGCCTGCAGGGCGTCAGCGAGCGCCGTCTCCTCGGGCAGGCTCAGGAGGGCCCGGTCGGGTGCGGCGTCGAAGGCGCGGCCGTCCTTCTTCTCCTCGATGCGCAGGATGTTGGCGGCGCGGCGGTAGCCGGCGAGCAGGTTCTTGCCGTCCTCGGTGTCGAGGAAGCGGCCGAGCGCCTCGACCCGGCGCACCACCATCAGCAGGTCGTCCTGACCCGGGAGGGCGAAGACGGCGTCGATGAGGTCGTGACGCGCGCCCTGGTCGCGCAGGTAGACCTTCAGCCGGTCGGCGAAGAAGGCGAGGAGATCGTCCGCGAAGCCGTCCGAATCCCGGCCGTGCCCGGCCGCCGCGGCGCCGATCTGCGCCCGCAGGGGCAGCCGCGCCTCGCTGGCGAGGATCAGCCGGATCACGCCGAGCGCCGCCCGCCGCAGGGCGTACGGATCCTTGCTGCCCGTCGGCTTCTCGTCGATGGCCCAGAAGCCGACCAGCGTGTCGAGCTTGTCGGCGAGGGCGACCGCCACCGAGACCGGCTCGGAGGGCACCCGGTCGCTGGGCCCGAGCGGCTTGTAATGCTCCTCGATCGCCGCGGCGACCGCCGGGTCCTCACCCTGCTCGGCCGCGTAGTAGCGGCCCATCAGCCCCTGCAGCTCCGGAAACTCGCCGACCATCTCGGTGACGAGGTCGGCCTTGGCGAGGCGGGCGGCGCGCTCCGCCAGCGCCGCATCCGCCCCGACGACCGGCGCCAAGGCCCGGGCGAGAGCCGCGATGCGCTCCACTCGGCTGGCCTGCGTGCCGAGCTTCTCGTGGAACACGATGCTCTCGAGCTTGGGCAGACGGTCCTCCAGCCGCACCTTGCGGTCGGTCTCCCAGAAGAACGCCGCGTCGGAGAGGCGTGCCCGCACCACCCGCTCGTTGCCGGCGACGATCGCCGCGCCGCCGTCGGAGGCCACCAGGTTCGAGACCAGGATGAAGGCGTTGGCCAGGCGCTCGCGCCCGTCCGGGCCGGGGGCGCTCCGCAGCACGAAGCACTTCTGGTTCGCCCGGATCGTGGCGCGGATCACCTCCGGGGGAATCGTCAGGAAGCGCTCGTCGAAGGCGCCCATCAGGGTCACCGGCCACTCGACGAGGCCCGCCACCTCCTCCAGCAGGCCCTCGTCCTCGACGAGATCGAGGCCGCGGGCGAAGGCGAGGTCGCGGGCGTCGTGCAGGATGATGTCCTTGCGCCGGTCCGCGTCGAGCACCACGAAGGCCCGCTCCAGGGCCGGCAGGTAATCGGCGAAGCGGCGCACCTCGATCGGCTGCGGCGCCAGGAAGCGGTGGCCGCGGGTGGTGAACCCCACCTCGACCCCATCGATGGCGAAGGGCACCAATTCGGGCGTCTCGGTCTCGGGGCCGAAGCTCGCGACGATCGAGTGCAGCGGGCGCACCCAGCGCAACGAGCCGGGCTCGCGCGAGGCGGCGCCCCAGCGCATCGATTTCGGCCAGGGGAAGCTTTTTACGATCGCCGGGATGATCTCGGCCAGGACCTCAATGGTCTCGCGGCCGGGCCGCTCGATCACCGCGACGTAGAACTCGCCCTTCTTCGGGTCGGAGACGATACTGGCCTGATCGAGGCTCGTGAGGCCGGCGCTCTTCAGGAACCCCTGCACCGCGCCCTCGGGGGCGCCGACGCGGGGCCCTTTGCGCTCCTCGCGCACGTCCTGGCCGCGGGGCGGCAGGCCGGCGACGTGGAGGGCGAGGCGGCGGGGCGTCGCGAACGCCTTGGCGCCCTCGTAGAGGAAGCCGCGCTCGACCAGCGCGTCGGTGACGAGCTTGCGCAGGTCCTCGGCCGCGCGCCGCTGCATGCGGGCGGGGATTTCCTCGGAGAAGAGTTCGAGCAGCAGGTCGGGCATCGGGCGGCCTCAAGGCCCTCCCTCGGGAGGACCAGGAATCAGGAGGGGATGATCGAGGGCGGGTTGCGGCGGAGGCGTCAGGCGGCCGGCGCCTCGGCGAGGCCGCCGGCCTCGGTGCGCCGCCACGCCTCGCCGCAGGCCTTCGCCAGCTCGCGCACCCGCAGGATGTAGCTCTGGCGCTCGGTCACCGATATCACCCCGCGCGCATCGAGCAGGTTGAAGACGTGGCTCGCCTTGATGCACTGGTCGTAGGCCGGCTGCGCCATGCGGTGGCGCGCGTCGTTGCCGTGTCGGTCGGCTTCGCCGACCGGGCCGGGCTCGCCGGCCTTGAGATAGGCGCGGCAGGCGGCCTCGGCGTCGCGGAACTGCCGGAAGAGCATCTCGGTGTCGGTGGCCTCGAAGTTGTGGCGCGAATATTCCTGCTCGGCCTGCAGGAACACGTCGCCGTAGGTGACCTTCTCGTCGCCCTCGCGGCCGTTGAAGTTGAGGTCGTAGACGTTCTCGACGCCCTGGACGTACATCGCCAGGCGCTCGAGGCCGTAGGTCAGTTCGCCCGCCACGGGTGCGCATTCGAAGCCGGCGACCTGCTGGAAGTAGGTGAACTGGCTCACCTCCATCCCGTCGCACCAGCATTCCCAGCCCAGCCCCCAGGCGCCCAGCGTCGGGCTCTCCCAGTCGTCCTCGACGAAGCGGATGTCGTGCAAGCCGAGATCGACCCCGATCGCCTTCAGCGACTCGAGATAGAGCTCCTGGAGGTTCGGCGGGTTCGGCTTCAGGATGACCTGGAACTGATAGTAGTGCTGGAGCCGGTTCGGGTTCTCGCCGTAGCGCCCGTCCTTCGGCCGGCGCGAGGGCTGGACGTAGGCCGCCTTCCAGGGCTTCGGCCCCAGCGCCCGCAGGGTGGTGGCCGGGTGGAACGTGCCCGCGCCCACCTCCATGTCGTAGGGCTGCAGGATCACGCAACCTTGCGCGGCCCAGAACCGCTGGAGCGTCAGGATCAGCCCCTGGAACGAGCGGGTCGGCTGAAGGTCGGCGTCGGTCATGGTCGTAACGCTTGCGGCTCGGGCGGATCTCGCCGCGACCCTTGGGAACCGGCGGCGCCCGAGTCAAGCGCGGGTGCGTCCGCGCACGACGCCCGAGCTCGACCGGAACCGAAAAACGGTCAAGCTCGTTGACAGTACAGATCGGAGCACACGACGCCCGCCGGGGCGCTAAGACTTCAGGGAGACTGTCCGTGACCCATCGCCTGACCTTGGTCGCCGCCGCCGCGCTCCTGTCCCTGGTCGCGACCCCGCTGGTGGTGCGGGCGGGTTCGGGTGCGCCGAAGGCCGAGCCGGCATCTGTCATCGCCGAGGTCGCCCGGCCCGTCGCCGCCGAGGCGCCAGCCCCTGCCTGCCGCTCGGTGCGGGTGGTCTATGCGGGTTATGCGGCGCCGGCCTGCGGGCGGTAAACGCGCTCCCGACGAATCTGACATCCTCCGGGTCATCCCGGGGCCGCGCAGCGGAACCCGGGATCCATAACCGCTGACGTTCCTGGACAAAGCGGAACGCGATCCACCTCATTCTCCGGCGTCGGCGGTTATGGATCCCGGGTTCTCGCCTGCGGCGAGCCCCGGGATGACCCTGTGTGCCGGCAATCGGACGCTGGTCTCACGTCATAACGGATGTGATGCTCACAGCACCGGCATCGCCCCCGCCACCGTCACCAGCGCCCCCGACGTGTAGCTGCTCTCGTCCGAGGCCAGCATGACGTAGGCCGAGGCGAGTTCCGCCGGCTGACCCGGACGGCCGAACGGGACCTGGCTGCCGAAGGATTTGACGGAATCTTCCTCCATCCCGGACGGGATGAACGGGGTCCAGATCGGGCCCGGCAGCACGCCGTTCACCCGCACGCCCTTCTCGGCCAGCAGCTGCGCCAGACTCAGCACCAGGTTGCTCAGAGCGCCCTTGGTGGCGCTGTAGGCGAGCAGCGACGGCATCGGGTGCTTGGAGTTCACCGACGAGGTGAAGATCACCGAGGCCCCGGGCTTGAGGTGCGCCATCGCCGCCTTGGTGACGGTGAACGACCCGAACACGTTGGTGCGGAAATGCTCCTCGAAGACGTCCTCGTCGAGCGAGGCGAGGTCCTGGTTGGGCTGCTGGAAGGCGCCGTTGTTCACCACGACGTCGAGGCGGCCGAAGGTCTCGGCGGTGCGGGCGACGATCTCGCGGCCGTAAGCCCGCTCCTTCAGGTCGCCGGGCAGGAGCAGGGCGCGGCGCCCGGCCTTCTCGACCCACTGCGCGACGGCCTCCGCGTCGCCCTGCTCGGAGGGCAGGTAGGAGATCGCCACGTCGGCGCCCTCGCGGGCATAGGCGATCGCGACCGCCCGGCCGATGCCGGAATCACCCCCGGTGATCAGCGCCGCCCGGCCGGTGAGCTTGCCCGAGCCCTTGTAGCTCGCCTCGCCGTGGTCAGGCTCCGGCTTCATTCGGCCGGTGAGGCCCGGGAAGCTCTGCGGCTGGCCCTCGAAGGGCGGACGGGAATGCTTGGTGAGGGGGTTGGGGACGTCTGACGACATGGGGGAGGGGTCTCCTGCGGTCGGGAGGTCGGGCCGCCGTCAACCGGGGAGGCCCCCGGCCGTTCCCTGCTCTCCCTCAGTATCCCCTCACGCCTCGTCGCTCAGTCCTCCCGCGAGCCGTCGTCCTGACCGAGAGCATCGTCCTCGCGGCCGGGGATGGCGTAGCGCCCGCTGAGCCAGCGCTGCAGGTCCACGTCGGCGCAGCGCTTGGAGCAGAACGGCTTGAACTCCGGCACCGCCGGCTTGCCGCAGATCGGGCAGGGCGGCGCCTTGGCGTCCTCGGTCGTCGTCATGCGGGCCTCTCGTCCGTGTCATACGAAATCCGATTGATTGCTTCGCAATGCGGATTTCGGCTTCGCTCAGTCGCCGCGCGGGCTGGTGATACGAATTCCGGAAGGAATCTTCCGGAATTCGTATCAGGCCGCGTCGCGCCAGGCGCCGCGGACCGGGAAGCCCTCGCCCTCGAGCAGCCCGACCGTCTCGTAGAGCGGCAGGCCGACCACGGCGCTGTAGGAGCCGACGAGCTTGACCACGAAGGAGCCGGCGAGCCCCTGGATCGCGTAGCCCCCGGCCTTGCCGCGCCACTCGCCGCTGGCGAGGTAGCTGTCGATCTCCCGCGCCGAGAGGCGCTTGAACCGCACCCGGCTCTCGACCAGGCGCTCGCGCGGCCGCTCCTTCGGGCCGACGACGCAGACCGCCGTGTAGACCCGGTGGGCCCGGCCGGAGAGCAGCCGCAGGCAGGCCGCCGCCTCGTCGGTCACCTCGGCCTTCGGCAGGATGCGCCGGCCCACCGCCACCACCGTGTCGGCCGCCACCACGTAGCCGTCGCGCAGGTCCTCGGTGCCCCGCGCCGCCGCCACCGCCACGTCGAGCTTGGCCCGGGCGAGCCGGCGCACCAGGTCGCGCGGCTTCTCGGATTTCAGCGGCGCCTCGTCGAGGTCGGCCGGCAGCAGGGCGTCCGGCTCCAGCCCCGCCTGCTGCAGCAGGGCGAGGCGCCGGGGCGAGGCCGAGGCGAGGACGAGCTTCGGGCGCGCGGCCTGCGGGATCGGGGAGGTCTCGGTCATGGGCGCCCGTGTCTCGAAGGGGATGCATTGCCCGATGCCCTATCTGGCTGGCGAAATCCAGCATCGCGGGTTCGCGCACAGGACCCCCGTGCCGCCGGCCGGAACGGAAACGGGCCGGGCGCCCTTCCGCGTCCGGCCCGCAACCAGAGTCGTGGCCGGCCCGGGATCGCGTCCCGGGCCGGATCGTCCGTCAGGCCATCGCCTGGTTGCGCAGGCGGTCGTACTCGGCCTGCGGCAGCGGCACCGCGCGGGGCTGGCCCAGGTCCTTCATCGGGATGCGGTAGGTCTCCCGGGCGCTCCAGGCCGCCACCGCCGCCACCGCGGTGATCGCCAGGGCGATCGACCCGATGGTCAGCGGGATGTTGGCCGAGCCGGGGGGCGCCACGGTGGCGAACAGGGCCGGCAGCATCGCGGTGATGGCGGTGCCGACGTTCTGCGAGATCGCCATCGCGGAGACGCGGGTCCGGGTCGGGAACAGCTCGGGGTAGAAGCTCGGGAAGACCGCGTTGTAGCCCTGGTAGACCACGCCCCACATCAGCAGCGACATCACGATCGCCAGCGGCACGTTGGCGATGCTGATCGCGTAGAGGTAGCCGAAGGACAGCAGGCCCGAACCGAGGGCGCCGACGATGATCGGCGGGCGCCGGCCGATCTTGTCGGACAGGTTGCCGACCATCGGGATCACCACCACCGCCAGGATGTTCCCCAGCACCGGGATCCAGAGATAGACGTCCTTGTGGAAGCCGACGCCGTAGGCCGCCTGCACCGCGTAGGCCGCGCCGAAGATGGTGGTGACCACCGGGATCACGTTCATCAGCGCCATGCACACCACCCGCAGCATGTCGGGCCAGGAGGTGGCGAAGGCCTCGACGATCGGCGCGCGGGCGACCTCGCCCTGCTTCTCCTCCGCGGCGAAGGCCGGGGTCTCGTCGACCTCGCGGCGGATGATGTAGCCGACGATGATGACGATGAAGCTGAGCAGGAACGGGATGCGCCAGCCCCAGGTGTTGAACGCCTCGGTCGGCATGTAGGCGGCCAGCGGCAGGAAGACGGCGGCGGCGAGGATCTGGCCGGCCTGGACGCCCTGCAGGGTGAAGCTGGCGAAGAAGCCGCGGCGGCCGAACGGCGCGTGCTCCATCGTCATCGAGCTGGCGCCCGAGATCTCGCCGGCGACGGCGAAGCCCTGGATCAGCCGCAGGATGACGAGGAGGATCGGGGCGAGGATGCCGACCTGGCTATAGGTGGGCAGGAGCCCGACCGCGATGGTCGAGAAGCCCATCAGGAACATGCACAGGACGAGCACCTGCTTGCGCCCGTGGGTGTCGCCCCAGTGGCCGAGCACGAAGGCGCCGATCGGCCGGCTGACGTAGCCGACGCCGTAGGTGGCGAGCGAGGCCACGATCGCCACGGTCGGGTTGTTCGACGGGAAGAACAGCTGCGGGAAGATCAGCGAGGCCGCCGTCGCGTAGATGAAGAAGTCGTAGTATTCCAGCGCCGAGCCGATCCAGGCGCTCGCCGCGGCCTTCTTGGATTGCTGACGGTCGTGGGCATGATCGCCTGGTATCGCACTCATCGGGTGTTCCTCCGCTGTAGCATTAGGATCTGTGCCGACTTCGGGATCCGGGTGGTCATCGTCCCGGGAGCCCTGGGGTCAGCTTGGTTTTCTTCGAGGTTAGCGAGACGAATCGCGTAAAGTAAAGATCAATCAAAACCCATTGCGCGCAATTCCATATCCGTCCCCGGAATGCAAGGGCACGGCCGGGCTTGCGCCCGGACTTCGCGCGTGCGTCAGGCGGCGAGCGGCGCCACCGCGCGGTCGAAGGCCCGCTCCATCGCGGAGGCCGGCGCCTCGCGCCCGGTGAACAGCGCGAAGGCGTCGAGGGCCTGGTGGATGGCGAGCTCGCGCCCGGTCATGGTGCGGGCGCCGATCCGGGCCGCCTCGGCGAGGAGCGGCGTCCAGAGCGGGGAATAGACCGCATCCGCCACCCACATCTCCGGGCGGAGCAGGCGCAAGGGGACCGGCGTGCCGCGATCCGGCAGCATCCCGACCGGCGTGCCGTTGACGAGGCCGCGCGCGCCCTCGACCGCCTCCTCGACGCTGCGGCAGACCCGCACCGAGATGGTCCCGTCGAGCGCGGCCGCCACCGAGGCAGCCTTGGCCGGGTCGGCATCGACGAGGCGGACCTCGAGGCCGGGAAAGCCCGCGAGCGCCGCCGCCACCGCCTTGCCGACGCCGCCGGCGCCGATCAGCGCCACCGGGCCTTCAGGGCCCGGCCCGAAGGCCTGCCGCAGGGCGCGGGAAAAGCCCGTCATGTCGGTGTTGTGGCCGGTGAGCCGTCCGTCCCGGACCACGATCGTGTTGACGGCGCCGACGGCGCGGGCGCCCGGCGACAGGTCGTCGAGGAGCGGCAGCACCGCTTCCTTGTAGGGGAAGGTCACGTTGACGCCCGAGAAGCCGATCGGGGCGAGCGACGACAGCAGGGTCCGCAACTGCGCGGCATCGGCGCCGGCGACGTCGATGAGCTGGTAATGGGCCCGCAGCCCGACCGCCTCGGCGGCGGCCTCGTGCATCGCCGGCGAGGCGGAATGGGCGATCGGCGATCCGATCAGCCCGAGCAGGACGGGTCTGGCATGCCCGTGAGCCATGGTGCGAGGCCCTTCGTTTCCGTGCCCGCCCGCGGCGAGCTCTCCCTTGGGCTGCACGATATCTCCACCTCGCCCGCCTCCCGAATACCAAGTTGCGCGCCGATCGTAACATCATGTTACGGTTGGGGGGCGATCTGCCCCGGCCGCGCCATCTCTCGGCGCAGGAAGCGCACGAAACTGCCGGCGAACATGCTGAGCGCGGTGCCGGCCTTCATGGCGATCCAGGTCTCGAAGACCGGCGCCTCCTCGATCGGCAGCACGCGGATGCCCGGGAAGGCGTCGTACGCGATGGTGAACTGGTCGATCACCGCGATGCCGAGGCCCGCCCGCACCAGCGAGCACACCGTCGAGCCGAACCGGGCCCGGATCGTGATGCCGTAGGACAGGCCGCGCTCGCGAAAGATGTCGGACATGATCCGGCCGTAGGGGTCGTTCGGGTCGATGCCGATGAGCGGGTGGCGGACGATCTCCTCGGCCGAGATCGAGGTCCGGGCGGCGAGCGGATGGTCGAGCGGCACGATGCAGAACAGGCCGCCGCGGGCGAGCGGCTCGAAGGTGAGCGCCGGGTGGTCGAAGCGGTAGCTCATCGCCACCACCTCGCCCTTGCCGAGCAGCAGATAGTCGATCGCCTCCTCGAGCTTGAGGATGTTGATGTCGATGACGAGGTGCGGATAGGCCGCGCGCACCCGCTCGATCGCGCGGGGTACCATCACGTGCGAGATCGACGGCACCGAGCCGATCAGCAGTTCCTGGCCCCCGCCGCCCTGGGTGCGCTCCAGGACGAAGCGCAGGTCCTCGACCTTGTCGAACACCGCGTTGATCTGCTCGAAGACGTGGCGCGCCTGCTCGGAGGGCACCAGTCGCCCGGCCCGCCGGTCGAACAGGCGGATTCCGAGCGAGGTCTCGGTGTACTTCATCAGCCGGCTGATGCCCGGCGCCGAGACGTTGAGCAGCCGGGCCGCGCCGGCGATGGTCCCGGTCACCATCACGGCGCGGGCGACCTCGATCTGGCGCAGGGTCAGCATCCGGTGTCCTTCGCGGGGTGCAAGCACGCTCCAGATGGGCGCAAAGCCGGTCCTAACGCAAACGGCCCGGCAAGCCGCCGGTCCGGCGAGGCCGCAACGGCATTTGCCGGGAGCGCGAATCAGTGGCACGCCAACGACTCGTGCGCTTGGCATATCGGAGTGCCGGGGCGCCAACCGGTCCGGACGAGAAGGGGAGGGGCCTGTGACGACGCCGAGCTTGCATAGCGTCGCGGACATGCCGGCAGGAGACATGTCCGCCGGAGAGGTCCCGGCCGGGGGCATCCCGCTGTCCGAGCTGCTCGGGGCGCTCAGCCACGCCCTCGACCTCACCGAGGGCCAGCCGCCCGGCCACTGCGTCCGCGCCACCTGGATCGGCGTGCAGGTCGGCCGGGAGATGGGCCTTCCGCCCGACCGGCTCTGGGAGCTCTACTATACGGTGATGCTGAAGGACCTCGGCTGCTCCAGCAACGCGGCGCGGATCTGCGAATTGTACCTGTCCGACGACATCGGCTTCAAGCGCGACTTCAAGACGGTGAGCGACAGCCTGCCCCAGGTGCTGGGCTTCGTCTTCTCGCATACCGGGCTCAGGGCGGGCCTGGCCGAGCGCTTCCGGGCGGTGCTCAACATCCTGCAGAACGGCGGCGAGATCGTCGACGACCTGATCCAGACCCGCTGCCAGCGCGGGGCCGAGATCGCCGCGCGGCTGCGCTTCCCGCCGGTCGTGTGCGAGGCGATCCACGCCCTCGACGAGCACTGGAACGGCAAGGGCCGGCCCGACCGCCGCGCCGGGCCCGGGATCCCGCTCTACGCCCGCATCGCCCTGCTGGCGCAGGTCGTCGACGTCTTTCACACCAGCGCCGGGCCGGCGGCGGCGCTCAATGAGGCGCGGGCCCGGGCCGGCAGCTGGTTCGATCCCGATGCCGTGGCGGCCTTCGAGCGGGCGGCGCGGGCGCCGGGCTTCTGGGAAGTCCTGGCCTCGGATCGGGTGGCGGATGCCGTCGCGGCCCTGGAGCCGGCGCGGCCCGGCCTCGTCGTCGACGAGGACTACCTCGACGACATCGCCCGGGCCTTCGCCCAGGTGATCGACGCCAAGAGCCCGTTCACCTCGGGCCATTCCGAGCGGGTCGCGGTCTATGCCGACCTGATCGCGGCGGAGCTCGGCTACGACGCCCGGGCCCGGCGCTGGCTGCGCCGGGCGGCGCTCCTGCACGACGTCGGCAAGCTCGGGGTCTCGAACGCGATCCTCGACAAGGCGGCCAAGCTCGACGAGGCCGAGTGGCGCGACATGCGCAACCACGCCCTCCTGTCCGAGACGATCCTCGCCCGCGTCGCCGCCTTCCACGCCCTCGCGCGGATCGGCGGCGCCCATCACGAGCGCCTCGACGGCAAGGGCTATCCCCGCGGCCTCATGGGCGACGCCATCGCGCCGGAGACGCGGATCGTCTCGGTGGCGGACGTGTTCGACGCGCTGACCGCCGACCGTCCCTACCGCGCCGCGATGCCGGTTCCGAAGGCGCTCGGCATCATGCGCGCGGAGATCGGCACCGCTTTCGACTCGGCCTGCTTCGCGGCTCTGGAGCGGGTGATCGCCGGGCTCGACGGGGACCTGTCCCGGGCGGCGTGACGCCGCCCGGGCCTAAGCAGATTTCGCAAAAGTGGTTGCCGGTTTTGCGACGAAAATCTGCGACAAATCAAGGTTCTAACCAGAATCGCGTTGGCCTGCCAACGCGATTCTGGTTGGTTATTCGATCGAGGCCGTCGCCTCGACGGTCTCCCGCGCCCGGGCCGGCGTCACCGTGACGGCGTCGCCCGTGCGGGCGATGGTGACCGTTCGGGCGGTGCGGCCGGCCTGGCGCGGCGTCGAGACGGTGACGCTCTGCCCGGCGGCCAGCACCGCCTCGAACCGGGAGGCGGGAGCGGCGGCGCGCGGGGCCAGCGTCACCACCACGCGGTAGCCCGCGGGCTCGGGCGTGTAGTAGGCCACCCCGGCGAGCGAGCCGAGGTCGAGGCTGGCCGCACCGGCCGGGCGCAACTCACCGGCGGAAGCCGCGCCGGCGGCGAGCGTCGCGACGGCGGCGAGAAGGGGTTTGCCGAGGGCTTTAAGAAGGGTCGTCCGGGTCATGGTCGTCGTCCTGTCCGTGGCGGGGAGCGGCGAGCGCCCCGCATCCATGGACGTGATATGCGCTGCGGTGCAGCATGGATCAAACAGATCGTATCGATAATGACTATTGATCATATCGATCTATCCCGGATCGACCTCAACCTCCTGGTCGCCCTCGACGCCCTGCTCGCCGAGCGCAGCGTGACCCGGGCGGCCTCCCGCATCGGCATCGGCCAATCGGCGATGAGCAGCGCGCTCGCCCGCCTGCGGGTCCTGTTCGACGACGAGCTTCTGACCCGCGCCCCCGAGGGGATGCGGCCGACGCCGCGGGCGCTGGCGCTTTCCGAGCCGCTGCGGATCGTGCTGCGCCAGGTCCAGGTCCTGGTGCGCCGGGACGAGGCCTTCGATCCGCGCACGGTCGAGCGCACCTTCACGATCAGCCTGCCGGACAGCACCGAGGTGCTGCTCGGCACGCGCCTCCTCGCCTACCTGCGGCAGGAGGCGCCGGGGATCAGCCTGCTGCTGCGCTCGGTCGACCGGGCGCACGTCCTGCAGGAGATCGATGCCGACCGGCTCGACCTCGCCATCGACCTGTCGTTCCGCGGGCAGATGCACCACAAGCAGCGCCTGCTCTACCGCGACAGTTACGTCTGCCTGTTCAACGCCGACCTGGTCGGGCTGACGCCGCCGATCTCGCTCGACGATTACCTGCGCTTTCCCCACGTGCTGACCAGCCTGCGCGAGACCGCCCACGGGGTGGTGGACGACGCCCTGGCCAAGATCGGCCGCAGCCGCACCCTCGCGGTCACCTCGCCGCGCTTCATCGCGGTGCCGTTCCTGGTGCGCAGCGCGCCGGTGCTCACCACCATGCATGCGCGCCTCGCCACGCTCTTCGCCGAGACCCTGGGACTCACCGTGAGCCCCGCCCCGGTCCCCCTCGACGACGTGGCGATCGGCATGCTCTGGCACGCCTCCTACGACGACGACCCGGCCCATCGCTGGCTGCGCGACCTGCTGCGGCGCCTCGCCGGCGAAGGCCGGCTTCTTCTCGACTCCGGCGAAGGCCGGCCTCTTTCCGACTTGGGCGAGGGCCGGCCCCTTCCCGATTCCGGCGAGGCGCCGGTCGTTTCCTGATATCCAGGCCCTGCCGGTGCGGCGCGCGAGCCGCTATGCTGGCGGGATTCACCTTCGACCCGAACCGACCCGGACCCTTTCCCGTGCGCCTGACCCAGATCACCCACCACGACCTCGACGGCTACGGCGCCGCGACCCTCGTCGCGGCCTATGCCGAGCCGGCCCGGATCGTGCACGTGCCGCGCTACGGCGATGTCGGCCCAGTCGTCGACGACGAATTGAAGCGCTTAGGCAAGACCAAGGCGGCGGAGATGGTGCTGATCACCGATCTCGGCATCGAGGAGCCGACGATCGCCTTCCTGCGCCGCTTCGCCGCCATGAACCGCAAGCGTGACCCGGAGGCCCAGCACCGGCTGGTGGTGCTCGACCACCACACCTCCTCGATCGACCAGATGCGCCGCCAGGGGCTGGAGCCGAAGGCCGATTCCGAGAATCCGCGCCTGTCGCGGTTCGATCTCGGCGACCCGTCGGTCACCGTGCTGGTCGACGAGGGCTCGAGCGCGACGAAGATGGTCGCGACCCACCGCGCCCTGTTCGCCACGCGGGAGGCCGACCCCGCCCGCGCCGAGGATCTGGCGCTGCTGGCGGCTTCCGTCGACGCCCTCGACCTCTGGCGCAAGGACGATCCCCGCTTCCCCGGCGGCTTCGCCCTCGACGAGATTTTTTGGGACAATGTCGGCACCCTGGTGCCGGTCGGGCATCCGGCGCACGATCCCTTCGTGGCCCGCCTGCTGCTGGAGGCGATCGCGCGCCTGCGCGCCGGCGCCACCTCGGCCGAACTGGAGCGCGCCGTCCCGGAGATCCGCGGCGCGATCGTCGACGACCTGATGCGCGAGGCGCCCGACGACGATGCGAGCCTCACCACCCGCCAGCGGATGGCCCGGGCCCTCGCCCGCTCCGACGCGCTGTTCCACGCGCTCCCGGACGGCACGCTCCTGTCCTTCGCCCTCGATGCCGGCACCTTCCAGCGGGTCTCGGACCTGGTGATGGCGAGCGGGCGCGCCAAGCGCCTCGTCAACGTGCAGCGCGCCGGCACCCTGTCGTTCCGCTCGATCGACGGCACCGCCCTCGACGGCGCCCGCCTGTTCCGCGGCGGCGGCCACCAGGACGCCGCCGGCGGCAAGCTCCCGAGCGGCACCGCCTTCTCGCTCGCCGACGCCGTGGCGCAGGTCGAGCCGGTGCTGAGCCCACCGAAGGGGGCCGCCGCCGACAGCCCGTTCGCGGCGCTGAAGAACTGGAAGGGGTAGGGCGGGTCACGGGGGCGGCTCCCGCCGGATCCTTGCGTAATCGTGCGATGGAAGAAGAGGTGCGGGTTCCCTCTCACCGTGGGCGGCAGGGCTGTCCGGGGAAAAGAAGTGGCGCGGCTTTTCCCCTCCCCCCTCTGCGGGGGAGGGTGCCTGGCGGAGCCGGGCGGGAGAGGGGCAGCGCGACGTTGATTCAGGGGGCCCGTCAGAACGGCTCTGCTTTATCCTGAAGCGTGGCTCCCCTCTCCCGACCCCCGCTGACGCGGGGGCCACCCTTCCCCGCAGAGGCAGGGCTGTCCGGGGAAAAGAAACGGCGTGGGTTTCCCCTCTCCCCGCGGGCGGGGAGAGGCTTTCGTCCCCCTTGCCGGGGACGAAAGAAGCGGAGGCGCAGCCGGAGCGAGGGTGAGGGGGTATTCCCGGATGAGCCTCCTCCGGCACCACCCCCTCACCCTCGGCTGCGCCTCGCTGCGTCCCCTGAACGGGGACACAGCCCTCTCCCCGCCCGCGGGGAGAGGAGGATTCCCGCGCCTCACTTGTCTCCCGGGCAACCCTGCTGCCCCCGGGCGGGCCCGGGTCCGCCGGCATCCCGGTCCCGCGTCCCCTCGGGTCTCGGATCCGCCGCGCCGCGGCCGAAGGTCTGGGCCCAGGTCAGCGTGATGATCTCGGCACCCGCGCTGCCGACGGTCCGGTCCTTCCGGGCCGCGCGGCGACGCCCGGCGCCGATCCAGCGCCGCACGAGCGGCTCGCCGTCGCGCGGTAGGCCGACGGGTTTCCGTCGCCACCCGTTCCCTCGCCGCACCTGCCGCCTCCCACCCTCCGAAGATGGAGCAGCATGTCGGGCGCGGACGGCGCCGGGACGACGGCGATTCGTCCCAATTCCTTCATCCGGCGTCCCAATCGGCCGGTTCAGGCGTCGAGCGTCATGACCCAGTCGTAGAAGCCGTCCCAGCCCCCGGCCGTCCCGTCCGGCGGGCTGCGCCGCTCCGGGCCTGCGCCCCGCGCCGCCGCCCTCACGTCGGCGGGGCTCACGTCGAACTCGGCGCGAAAGGCGGCGGTGAAGCTCGCCGGGCTGCCGTAGCCGTAGCGATAGGCGACCTCCGAGACCCGCGCGGCCTGCCCGCTCCCCTCGGCGAGGTCGCGGTAGGCGCGGGCGAGCCGGCGGCGGCGGATATACTCGACCACGCCGCCGAGCGGCGCGAACAGGCGGTAGAGCGCGCTGCGCGAGACGCCGAAGCGGCGGCAGATCTGCTCCACGCTCAGCTCCGGCGAGCCGATCTCGGCGTCGATGTGGCCGCGGATGGCGAGGAGGATCGGCGCGCGCTCGAAGGCGCGGCCGGTTGGGCCGGCCTCGGTGGCCTTGCCCGCCGCGGCGGACAGCAGGCACGCCGTCGCCTGGGCGGCGACCCGCGCCTCCGCGGGGGTGAAGTGGGGCACGTTCCGGCCGAGCGAGCGCAGGTGGTCGCCGACCAGCGCCCCGAACGGGTCGCCGGCGCGCAGGACCGTTCCGTGCGCCTCGCCGAGCCGGGCCCCGCCCTCCGGAAACAGGCCGCGCGGGATGATGACGGTGATGGCGCGGTAATCGGTCGAATCCAGGGAGAGGGCCTGCGCGAGGTCGAGCAGGGCGACGTCGCCGGGACCGACCGGCGCCTCGTCCCCGGAGGCCCGGATCGTCGCCCGCCCCTCCATCCGCAGCTGCGCCGCCACGTGGTCGACGCCCATGCGGGCGACGAGGCTGCGCGAGCGCTCGTTGCGCAGGCCGGAGGCCGCGGTCAGGCCGATGATCGCGTTGCCGAGATGGTAGACCTCCGACCGGCCGCGGAAATCCGGGGTGTCCTCCTTGCGGACCTCGACGTCCCAGAACGGCGCCACGGCCTCGCGCCAGGCGGGGATCGTCCGCGGCCCGAAGGTCGTTCCTTCCAGACGGAGGTTGGGGCCGCGAAGGGTCATGTCAGGCGGGGATCCCATCGGGCTCGAAGCGGGGGTGGCGCACCGACCCTGGTTGCATCAGGCTCGCATGGCGGTCACGGTTGTGCAAATCGATTTGTCGCAAGACATCGCGCGTCCCGCCGGAATCCGCGGCCGGTGGCCACTAGCGCGGACCCGCCCCGTCCACCCGCTCGCCGATCCACACCACGTGCCGCCCGCTGCCCCCGGCCGGGCGGACCTTGTGCTCCTCGACCGTGAAGCCGCCGCGCTGCAGGCGGGACTTGAACTTGCGGTCGGGGCTCTCCGACCACACGCCGAGGACGCCGCCCGGCCGCAGCGCCCGCCGGGCGCGGCCGAGGCCCGCGACGTCGTAGAGCCGGTCGTTGCTGCGCTGGACCAGGCCCTCCGGGCCGTTGTCGACGTCGAGCAGGATGGCGTCGTAGGCGCCGGGGCGGTCCGCGATGAGGTGGTGGACGTCGGTCTCGTGCAGGCTCACCCGGGGATCGTCGAGGCTGCCGGCGAAGATGTGCGCGAGCGGTCCCCGCGCCCAGGCGGCGACGGCCGGGATCAGTTCGGCGACGACCACCTCGGCCAGCGGCCCGAGCTCGCTCAAGGCCGCCCGCAGGGTGAAGCCCATGCCGAGCCCGCCGATCAGCACCCGCGGCGCCGGGAGCCGGTTCAGGCGCGCGCAGGCGAGGCTGGCGAGCGCCCGCTCCGAGCCGCTGCGGCGGCTGTTCATCAGCTCGATCGAGTCGACCACGATCGCGAACTCGTCGCCCCGGCGCATCAGGCGCAAGGACGCGGTCTCGCCGGGGATGGCGCTGGTGTCGAGGTGAACCCAGGGAATCAAGAATCGCACTCCATCGGACTCAAAGCCGTGCCGGCGGAGCGGCCTCGGGATCGGGCAGGATGATCGGGACGCAAACGCGGGCGGGGCGTTCTTCCGCGACGAGAGCCGCCGGAGGCCGGCCCGCGGCCGCGACGGCGCGCCGACGAGAGACCGGAACGGGGCCGGCTATCGCACGCGCGGGGGCGGCGCGTCGAGGCCGGCATCGCGGCCGGCCCGGCTCTGGAATCGGACAGGGGATCGGGGCGGCGGGATGTTTGTCCTTCGCGGGGGTTCCGTGCCATAGTTCCGCGGATGAGCGAGAACGAATTCTACCCCTTCACCATCGAGGTAGCCCCGCTGAGCAGCCCGAAAGGAAAATTCGGCTGGGCGATCCGCAAGCACGGCAAGCTGCTCGAGCGGTCGGACCGGCCGCACGACAGCGAGGAGCGGGCCTATGCCAGCGCCACCGCCGCCGTGGAGCGCGCCTTCCGCCCGGCCGATCCGCGCCGGCGCTAGGACCGCCCGGGCTCGCCGGAGGCGAATCACCGCCCTCCGTCCGGCCCGTGCCGCGACGACGACCGGTCGCACGAGAGAATTCGCCTTGTGGGCGACGACGAAACCGTTCATCGTCGAACGGTCGATCGTCGGCGGCCGTCCCGGATCCTGGAGCTCGCTCCGGCTCGGGCACGTCTGTCCGATGTGATCGCGAAATCTGTCCAGCGGCACCGATCGCGGGCAGATGCGCCTCCGGCGGGTCCGCCATCCCGCACGAGAGGATCGGCCATGGCCAAGATGTTCATCACCGGCTCGGCCCGCAGCCCGTCGAACGAGGAGTTCAAGGCGCGCGTCGCGCGGCTGGCGGAGATGCCGACCCACACGGCCTCGCCCGCATCGGCCCGGAAGAACAAGCCCGCGAAGCCCGCCTACACGCAGCCCGCGCCGTCGCCGGACGACGGCCCGGCCGAGGAGACTCCTTCCGAGGAGACCCCGGGCGAGGAGACGGAGACGGACTGAACGCGCCGGGCCGCTTTACGCCCGACGCCGAAGCTCCCGTATGTTAGATCCTGCCGGCCGGCCCGAGGCGCGCCGGCCCCGCGGCAGGAGATAATCCGATGAGCTTCGTGACCACCGGCGACGGCGTTCAGATCTTCTACAAGGATTGGGGCCCGCGGCAGGCCCAGGCCATCATGTTCCATCACGGCTGGCCGCTCTCCGCCGACGACTGGGACGCGCAGATGCTGTTCTTCGCGGCCCGCGGCTACCGGGTCGTGGCGCATGACCGGCGCGGCCACGGCCGCTCGTCGCAGGTTCCGGACGGGCACGACATGGACCATTACGCGGCGGATGCGGCGGCAATCGTGCACCAGCTCGGCCTCATGAACGTGATCCATGTCGGGCATTCGACCGGCGGCGGCGAGGTTGCCCGCTACGTCGCGCGCCACGGCGAGCCGCAGGGGCGGGTCGCCAAGGCGGTCCTCGTCAGCGCCGTGCCGCCCCTGATGCTCAAGACCGAGGCCAATCCCGGCGGCCTGCCGATCGCGGTCTTCGACGGGTTCCGCGCCGCGCTCGCCGCCAACCGGGCGCAATTCTTCCTCGATGTGCCGAGTGGGCCGTTCTACGGCTTCAACCGGCCGGGCGCCCAGGTGTCCGAGGGCACGATCCGCAACTGGTGGCGCCAGGGCATGATGGGCTCGGCCCTCGCGCATTACCACGGCATCAAAGCCTTCTCGGAGACCGACCAGACCGGGGACCTGCAGGCGATCTCGGTTCCGACCCTGGTGCTCCACGGCGAGGACGACCAGATCGTCCCGATCGACGCGGCCGGCCGCAAATCGGTGTCGCTCCTGCGCAACGGCACGCTCAAGACCTATCCGGGCCTGCCGCACGGCATGCTGACGACCGAGGCCGAGACGCTCAACGCCGACCTCCTCGCCTTCGTGAAGGGGTGATCCCGACGGGCCGGGTCGATCCACGGGCATGCGGGCGGCGCACGCCGTCCCGCCTCTTGATCAAGGACATGCGGGCGGCGCGCGCCGCCCCGCTTCTTGATCACGGACATGCGGGCGGCGCGCGCCGCCCCGCCTCCCGCACCACGTCGAGGAAGGCGCGCAGCGGCGTCGGCACCTGCCGGCGGCCCGGATAGTAGAGGTGGAAGCCCGGGAAGGCCGGGCACCACGGCGCGAGCAGCCGCACCAGCCGGCCGTCGGCGAGGTCGTCGGCGACGTAGCCCTCGAAGAGGAGGGCGATCCCGAGCCCGTCGAGGGCGGCGAGCCGGATCAGGTCCTGGTCGCCGAGGATCAGCGGACCGTCGACCGCGACCGGCGCCGGAATCCCGTCGCGCTCCAGCTCCCAGTGGAACAGGCTCCCGCCGGGAAAACGCTGGCGCAGGCAGGCATGGCCCGACAGGTCGCCCGGTTCGTCCGGCGTGCCGCGTCGCGCCAGGTAGGCGGGCGCCGCGACGACGGCGAAGCGCTGCGGCCCGCTCAAGGGCAGAGCCACCATGTCGAGGGCGAGGCGCTCGCCGAAGCGTATCCCGGCGTCGTAGCCCTCGCCGACGATGTCGGTGAGCGCGTCGTCGCTCGCCACCTCGACGCGCACGTCGGGATGGAGGGTGAGGAAGCGGGCGATGAGCGGCATCAGCACCAGCCGGCAGGCGCTGCGCGGCGCGTTGAGCCGCAGGGTGCCGGCGGGGCGCGCGGCCGTGGCGGAGGCTGCCGCCATCGCGCCGGCGATGTCGTCGAGGGCGGGGGCGAGCCGCGCCAGCAGGGCGGCGCCGGCCTCGGTCGGGGCGACGCTGCGGGTGGTGCGGTTGAGGAGCCGCACGCCCATGCGCTCCTCCAGCCCGCGCAGGGCGTGGCTGAGCGCCGAGGGCGACAGGCCGAGCGCGGCCGCGGCGCGCCGGAAGCTGCGGTGATGGGCCACCGCCGCGAAGGCCGCGAGGTCGGGAAGGTCGTCGCGGACCATTGGTGAGCCTGGCTCATCGGTTCATGCGGAGCGGCGCAGCTTATCCGGTGGGCGCCGGAACGCCAGATCCGCCCCGTCCGCGAACAAGGAGTGCTTCGATGCAGCGACGTTCCCTCGGCCGGTCCGGCCTCACCGTCTCCGCCCCCGGCCTCGGCTGCATGGGATTCTCGGAATTCTACGGCCCGACCGACGCGGCGGCGGCGCCCGCCGCCCTCGAAGCCGCCCTGGCGTTGGGCTACGACTTCCTCGACACCGCCGACCAGTACGGCCACGGCCGCAACGAGGAATTGCTCGGCCGCGTGCTGAAGGGTCGGCGCGACCGCGTCGTGCTGGCGACGAAGTTCGGCATCGTGCGCCGGGAGGGGTCGAGCGAGCGGCGGATCGACAACAGCCCCACTTACCTCGCCGCCGCCTGCGAGGCCTCCCTGCGCCGCCTCGGCGTCGAGACGATCGACCTCTATTACTGCCACCGCCGCGACCCGTCGGTGCCGATTCCCGAGATGATCGGCGCCATGGCGCGCCTCGTCGAGGCCGGCAAGGTGCGGGCGCTCGGCCTGTCGGAGGTCTCGCCCGAGACCCTGCGGGCCGCCCACGCGGTCCACCCGATCGCCGCGGTGCAGACCGAGTATTCCCTGTGGAGCCGGGAGCCGGAGCAGGGCCTTCTGGCGGCCTGCCGCGACCTCGGTGTCGCCCTCGTCGCCTATGCGCCCCTCGGCCGCGGCTTCCTCACCGGAGCGCTCGACGTCGAGACCCTCGCCCCGGACGACTTTCGCCGCGGCAACCCGCGCTTCCAGGGCGAGGCGCTGGCGCAGAACCGCCGGCTCGCGGAGGCCCTGGGCGCCTTCGCCCGCGAGCGCGGCGCCACCCCCGGCCAAGTGGCCATGGCCTGGCTGATGGCCCGCAGCCCCGACGTGATCCCGATCCCCGGCACCCGCCGGCCCGAGCGCCTGGCCGAGAACGCGGCCGCCGCGGACCTCGCTCTCTCGCCCCCGGACATCGCCGCCCTCGACGCGCTGTTCGCCCCGGGCACGGCGGCCGGCGCGCGCTACGCTCCGGGCGGGATGGCGGGGATCGAGAGCGCGGCCGGGTAGCGTTCCGGTCAGCTGATACCAAATCCGGAAGATCACTTCCGGATTTGGTATCACCAGCCCGCGCGGCGCCTGAGCGAAGCCGAAATCCACATTGCGCCTGCGATCCGACAGGATCGCCTGAAGCAATCAGTCGGATTTCGTATGACGCCGCCCGGAGCGGCTTGGCTCGGAGCCTGTTTGGTTGATCGGTCGATATTACCCCACTCACAACCTCATCCTGAGGTGTCAGCCGATCGAAAATCGGCTGACCTCGAAGGAGGGCTCAGAAGTCTCAGGGCTATCTGGAGGCCTCCTTCGAGGCTCACTCCGTTCGCCCCTCAGGATGAGGTCGAGGTGGGATAGAAAAGTGCCTCGTATTGTCGGCTTCAAGGTCAAGCAGGTGCTCAAAGCAGCCTGCGGATGCGGGGAGACCGGCGCAGCGCCCAGGCGCCGCCCCAGCTCGCCGCGAACGCGACGACGAACACGATTGCGCCCTTGAAGGGAGCGCCGAGCGGCAGGCCCAGGAGTGCGGCCTGGACCCAGGTCACGGCCGGGTAATGCAGCAGGTAGATGGCGAAGGCGTTCGCCGACAGGCTGTCCCAGGCGCCGGAGCGGCCTCCGCCGAAGCGGAGGAACAGGACCGGGAGCGCGAGGGCGGCGGCGGCGCAGAACAGGGTCCGCGCTGCGCCCTCCAGGACGAGCGCCTCCCGCGCCGGCAGCCGGCCCCCGATCGCCGTTGCGGCGACGAGGGCGGCGCCCGAGGCGAGGGCGAGGAGGACCCACGAGCGCCAGCGCGCGGCGAGCGCGCGGCCGACATCCAGGAGTGCCGGCCTCCCGCCCCGTCCGAGCGCGACGCCGGCGGCGAAATAGACCGCGTAGAGCCCGATGCGGCTGGCCTGGATCGCCAGCGGCCCGATTCCGATCCAGAGCGCCGGACCGACGGCGAGGAGGAGGGGCAGGTAGGCGAGGCCGGAGAGACCGACCAGCAGGAGGAAGTCCCGGCCCGGTGCGAAGGCCCGCCCCGCCCGGTCGCGGGTCCTCAGGACGAACAGCAGGGCGGCCGCCGCGTCGAACGCCAGGAGGACGCCGATGAACCAGGGCGGCCCGCTCGGCCAGGGCCCGGTCGTCACCGTCCGGACCCAGAACGCCGCGAAGCCGGCCCGGCCCCCGGCCTGCAGGTACGAGGGGTAGTAGGCGAGCGGCATCAGGGTCGTCACGGCGACCGCGAAGGGCAAGCCGAGGCGCCGCGCCCGGCCGCGCAGGTAGGCGCCGGCCCCCTTCCGCGCCAGCCCGTCCCGGACGAACAGGCCCGACAGGAGGAACAGCAGCGGCATGAAGAAGGCGTCGTCGAGCAGCACGAGGCCGTCGAAGCCGCGCCAGCGCTCCGGATCGACGATCGGTGCCGTCGACAGGGCGTAGTGGGCGCAGTCGACATGTCCGAAGGTGCAGTAGGCGAGGACGGCGTGGTGCAGGACGACGAGCCCGACGAGGGCGCCCCGCAGCCGGTCGAGGGCGGTGAGGCGCGCCTCCGGCGCGGCGGGCGGAGCCGGAGGCGCGGGCGGGATGCGGCGGAGGAGGAGCATCGCGGACCCGGCGGCAGTGACGGGTCCGTTCTACGCGGCAAGGGCGCGACGCTCCACGGCCGAGCCGCCCCGCGGCCCGCAAAAAGCGGCCATGAACAAGCCGGAACCGCCGGGGCGAATGGATCAGGCTCTTACAAATTTACTGAATATCTCGATCTCATATTAAAAACCACAACCCCCTTGTGTGTTCGAGCTGAGAATCAGCATCGTCACGCAGCGGCATCAGTAATGATTGTTCAATCACTCCGCCGCACGGTGTGAATCCGCGCCGCAGCCGTCACGGGGTGCCATGTATCGTGCGTTCGTCTGCCTGACCGTCGAGCATACGGTCTGGGCCGTTCCGCTGGCGGCATTGGTCGCGTGGTTCTCCTGCCATACGGCCCTGCAGCTCTTCGGGCAGGCGCGCGCCGAGCGCGGCGGGCGCTCCCTCGTCTGGCTCCTCGGCGCGGCCTTCTCGGCCGGGGCCGGAACCTGGAGCACGCACTTCATCGCCATGCTGGGCTACGATCCGGGGGTGGGCGTCGGCTACGATCCGGCGGCGACCCTCGCCTCGCTCCTCGTCGGCGTGGCCGGCGCGCTCGCGGCCCTGGGCCTGCTGCGCCGGGCCCGCGGCACCTCCGGCCGCCTCGCCGCGGGTCTCCTCCTGAGCCTCGGCGTCGCCGCCATGCACGCCACTGGCATGCAGGGCGTACGCGTGCCGGGCACCTTCGTCTGGCATCCGGGCCTCGCCGCCGCGGCCCTGGTGGTGGGGTCCGCCCTGTCCTGCGCCGCGTTCCTGATGTTCCGGCGCCGGGGCGAGCGCCGCAGCCTGATCCCCGCGGCAACCCTGCTCGCCGGCGGGATCGTGCTGCTGCACCTCCTCGCGATGGCGGCGGCGGAAGTCGTGCCCGATCCCCGGGCGGGCGACGGGGCCGACAGCCTGCCCCGGGCCGTGCTCGCCGCCGGCATCGCCGCCGTCACCCTCGCGGTGCTCGCCTGCTCGGCCCTGGCGCTGGTCGCCGACCGCCTGCGGCGGATGAACGGCGTGCTGAGCGGGCAGAAGGCGGCCCTGCTCGCCAGCGAGGAACGGATGCGGGCGCTCACCGACGCGCTCCCGCAGATGGTCTGGGTCGTCAGGGACGACGGCACGACCCTCTATTCCAACCGGCCGTTCCGGGCGTTCTTCGGCGCGCGCGCCGCCGCTTACGCGCTGCGCATCGAGCTCCAGCACCCCGACGACCGCGACGCGGCCGCCGCCACGTGGCTGCGGGCGCGGGCGGAGCGGCGGGCTTTCGCGGCGGAGCTGCGCTGGCGCGATCCCGCGGGCGCGTATCGCTGGCACAAGATCGTCATCGCCCCGGCCCTGCAGCAGGGGGGCGTCGTCGAGTGGATCGGCACGGCGCTCGACATCGACGACATGGTCCGGGCCCGCGAGGCGCTGCAGGTGAGCGAGGAGCGCCTGGCGCTGGCGCTCGACGCGAGCAGCGACGGCCTGTGGGATTGCGACCTCGCCACCGGCGCGGCCTGGACCTCGGACCGCTGGTGGCACATGCTCGGCTACGCCCCGGGCGAGCTGCCGTCCCACAGCAGGACCTGGCGCGCGCTCCTCCATCCCGACGACCGGGCCGAAGCCCGCGCCAAGCTCGCAGCCCATCTCGCCGGGGCGACGCCGGTCTTCGCGTGCGAGCACCGGCTGCGGCGCAAGGACGGCACCTGGGGCTGGTTCCTCACGCGCTCGAAGGTCGTCGCGCGCGGGGCCGACGGGCGGGCGACCCGGATCGTGGGCACCCACGTCGACATCGGCGTGCGCAAGGAGGCGGAGAGCCGGATCGCCCACATGGCGGCCCACGACGCCCTCACCGACCTGCCCAACCGCACCCTGTTCCGCGAGCGGCTGCGGCGGCGGCTGTCCGAGACCGGGCGCGGCGAGGGCGCCTGCGCGGTCCTGTGCGTCGATCTCGACCGGTTCAAGGAGGTCAACGACGGCCTCGGCCACCTCACCGGCGACGCGCTGCTGCGCGAGGTCGCGCACCGCCTGCGGGCGGGTCTCTCGGGCCAGGACATCGCGGCGCGGCTCGGCGGGGACGAGTTCGCGGTGCTGCTCGCCGCCATCGACGGCCCGGGCGACGCGATGGCGCGGGCGCAAGGGCTCGTGCGGGCGATCGGCCGGCCGATCCGGCTCGGCGATCAGTCGGTCGAGATCGGCGCCAGCATCGGCATCGCCACCTCGCCGGCGGACGGGACCGACGAGGAGACGCTGATGCGGCGCGCCGACCTCGCCCTCTACAAGGCCAAGGCGGAGGGGCGGAACGCGGCCCGCGCCTTCGACCCGGAGATGGACCTGGCGCTCGCGGAAAGGCGGCAGCGGGAGACCGACCTGCGCCGGGCGATCGCGCGGGACGAGCTGGTGCTGCACTACCAGCCGCAGGTGCGGCTCGGTCAGGGCCGGCGCTCCCCCGGGCCGGCCTCCGGGGGAACGCTCGTCGGCTTCGAGGCGCTGGTGCGCTGGCAGCATCCGTCGCGCGGCCTGGTGCCGCCGGGCGCGTTCATTCCGCTCGCCGAGGAGACTGGCCTCGTCGTCCCCCTCGGCGAGTGGGTCCTGCGCGCGGCCTGCCGAGAGGCGGCGGGCTGGGCCTACCCGCTCAAGGTCGCGGTCAACCTGTCGCCGCGCCAGTTCCAGCAGGTCGACCTGCCCGAGCGCGTCCTGGCGATCCTGACCGAGACCGGCCTGCCGCCGGAGCGGCTCGAGATCGAGGTGACCGAGACGGTCATCATCAACGACATGGCCCGCGCCCTGACATCCTTGCGCCGGCTGAAGTCGCTCGGGATCCGGATCGCCATGGACGATTTCGGCACCGGCTACTCGTCGCTGGCGACGCTGCAGGCCTTCCCGTTCGACACGATCAAGATCGACCGGTCCTTCGTCAGCCAGCTCGAGCGGCGCCCGGCCGCGGCCGTGATCGTGCGCGCCGTGCTCGGCTTAGGCGCCAGCCTCGGCATCCGGGTGGTGGCCGAGGGCGTCGAGACCGAGGCGCAGATGCGCGTCCTGATCGGCGAGGGCTGCGCGGAGATGCAGGGCTACCTGTTCGGCAAGCCGCAACCCGTCGCGCAACTCGCGACGGTGATGGCCGGGGAGGGGATTTTCGCCGCGGCGGCGGGGCGGCTGGTCGCGAACGGGTGACCGGAGTGGGCGCGGTCCGCGACGAGCCGTCGAATAGGTTGCCTCCACCCCTTTCCCGGACGACTGCAGCGTCAGCGGAAGGAGATCCGGGATCCAGCGAAAAAAGTCGCGAAGCGTCCGGTTGCCTTTAGCGTTGCAAGATACGGAGCCGCTTCGCGGCACTTCTCCCCTGGTTCCCGGATCTCCTTCCACTTCGTTCCAGTCGTCTGGGAAAGGGCGGGGGTGAATGGAAACACCGCTGTCGCCGGTGCTTACCGCGCCGCCCCCACCTCCAGCGTCCCGAACGCCGTGCGCCCGTAGCGCTCGGGGCGGTACATGTCCTCGATCGTCGCCGCCGGGTGGACGTAGCGGCCGGGCGTCACCGCCCGCACCGTGTAGGCGACGCTGAAGAAGGCGGACTGGCTCGGGTCGCGGTCGTAGGCCGCCACGAAGCGGTCGTCGCGGAACTCGGTGTGGGTGGGCTTCACGTCGGATTTCGCCCAGGCGAGGCCGGCGGTCGCGTCCGCGTCGAGGAGCTTCGGGTTGTCGATCTCAAGGCCCGCCGGCAGGCGGTCGACGAGGAGCAGGCGGCCGGCGCTGGCCTTGGCCTCGGTCACCTTCAGCACCACCACCAGGCGGTCGTTCTGGCGCAACGCCGCGAGGTCGGCCGGGCTGCCGTCGAGGCGGTGGTAGCTGCGCTCGATCGTGTAGCCCTTCGCCTCCGCCGGCTCCGGCACCGCCGGGTTGCCCGAGACGCCGAGGGCGAGCTGCACCGGGGCGGTGCCGCGATTGGTCACCGTCACCGGCTTCGCCTCCAGGGCGGCGCCTGGGACCGTGCGGTAGAGCGCGCCCGTCACCGGCGCGCCGTCGAGGGCGAGCGAGGGCGCGTCCTTCGCCGCATCTTTGGCGAGCTCGGCCGCCGCCAGCACCATCCAGGCCTGTTCCTGGGTGCTGGTCGGGCGGCCGGAATCGCGCTCCTCGCCCACCACGGTGCCGAGCGGACCGAGCGCGTCCCGCGCGACGCCGGTCTCGGCGGCCAGCGCGATCAGCCCGGCGCCGTCGCGCAGGCGCGAGCCGTAATCGGCCCGGTAGGCACCGCCGTCACGCTCGGCCCGGAGCGCCGCCACGGCGGCCTCGAAGGCGGTGCGGGCCCGCGTCCGGTCGCCGAGCAACGCGAGCGCCGCCGCGATCTGGCCGCGGGCGAGCGGCGTCGCGAAGGAGGCGAGCTTGGTGTCGGCGAGGTAGCGCAGGTCGCCCATCACCGGCCGGCCGTTGCGGGCGAGCACGTAGGCCGCGTAGGCGAGGTCGAGGCCGCCCTCCGTCACCTCGCTGGCATTCGCCACGCTGTTGCGCAGCCGGTCGAGGGCGAGGGTGAGCGCAGTCGGCGGGACGGCGAAGCCGCGCTCCTTCGCCCGGGTCAGGAAGTCGGTGGCGTAGGCGGTGAGCCACAGATCCTCGGCCTGGCCCGCCGACCACAGCCCGAAGGCGCCGCTCGAATCCTGGCGCGACAGCACCCGGTCGATGGCCCCCCGCACCCGCTCGTCGGCGCTGCCGTCGAGGCCGAGCTGGGCGAGCGCCGCCAGCCGGTTGACCGAGAGCAGCGGCAGGGCCCGGCTCACCACCTGCTCGGTGCAGCCGTAGGGATAGCGGTCGAGGGCCTGGAGCAGGGCCGGCACGTCGATGCCACCGAAGGGCGAGGCCGCGAGCGTGACGGAACCGGTGCCCGGGATCACCTCGGCGAGGAGGTCGCCCGACACGGTCAGGCTCGCGCCGGGCGCGAGGGTGCGGACCTCGCGGCGCAGCAGCGCCCCGGTGCCGGGCTGGATGCCGAGGGAAAAACTCTGGCCGGCGGGCTCGGACAGCCCCGGGCCGGTCAGCCGCAGGTCGATCCGGGCGAGGCCCGGACCCGCGGCGGTGAGCGGAATCTCGACCGACCCGCGCCCGCCCGGCTCCAGGCGGAGCGAGCGGCTGAGGGAGCCGGCCGGCACCACGACCGGCCCGGCGAGGTCGACATCGACCGCGTAGTCCCCGGCCTGCCCCTCGACATTGTCGAGGGCGACGTGCAGGCGCGAGCGGTCGCCGACATCGAGGAAGCGCGGCAGGGTGCCACTCGCCACGACCGGATCGCGGATCACCACGTCGGCCGAGGCCGCCCCGACCCGCGCCGCGCTCCAGGCCGTCACCATCACCCGGGCGGTGCCGTTGAAGGCGGGCAGGGGAAAACTCACCTCGGCCCGGCCGTCCGGCCCGACCGTGACGACGCCCGAGTAGCGCGCGAGCGGCGCCTGCGCCGGCGGCGCGCCCTCCAGCTCCGCGCCGCCGGCGTCGCCGCCGGAGCGGATGGCGCCGAGGGTGCCCTGCATGCCGTCGATCAGGTAGCCGTAGAGGTCGCGGATCTCGGCCGAGAGCGCCTTCTGGCCGAAGAAGAACCCGAACGGATCCGGGCTGGCGTAGCGGGTGAGATTGAGGATGCCGACGTCGACCGCCGCCACGGTCACCCGCGCCTCCTCTCCGGGTTTCAGGCCCGCGAGGCGGATCGGCAGGCGCAACTCGCCCCGCGGCCGGACCTTGGCCGGAGCCTCCACCGTGACGCCGAGGCTGCGGGCGTCGCGGTCGATCCCGAACCAGGCCAGCCCCATCGCCCGGCCGGGCAGGCGCTTGGCCGCCTGGTCGAGGGGCCGGTAGGCGGTGGCGACGAGGTAGGCGCCAGCACCCCAATCCGGCTTCACCGGGATCTCGACGGTGGCGCCGCCCGCCGGCAGGTCGAGGGTGCGGATCTCGTGGACCTTGTCGCTCACCACCGCGACGGTGGCGGTGCCGGCAAAGCGCGGGCGCAAGTTGGCCTTCAGCGTCTCGCCCGAGGCGTAGGCGTCGCGGTCGAGAGTCAGGTCGAGGAGGTCGGGCGCATCCGCCGTTTCGGACCCGCTCCAGCCGACGCTGAACGACAGACTCGCCGCCTCGAGGCCGGGACCGCGCACCTCCAGGCGGTACTGGCCGAGCCCGACCGGCATCGCCAGCTTCGCCGGCGCCTCGGCCGCCAGGGCGACGCGGCCGTTGGCGATCTTGGCGGTGGTCTTGACCGGCTCGTAGGACCAGCGCCCGTCGGCGCGATACCATTGGTAGCGCCGGTCGACCCGCAGCAGGGTCCAGGTCGCCTCGGCCGGCAGCCGCGTGCCGTCGGGCCGCGCGGCCGCCACCTCGAAGGTCGCGGTCGCGCCCTCGCGCAACTCGCCGAAGGTTTTTCTGAGCCCGATCACCGGACCGGCGGGCAGGATCGGCAGGGTCAGGCTGCGCTGCACCGCCCGGCCGCCGGGCTCGCCGACCTGGAGCGAGACCTTGGCCTCGAAGGGCCGCGGCCCGCTCGACGCCGGCACCGGCGCCCGGACCGTCGCGCGCCCCTGCGCGTCGGTGGTGACGGGGCCCTCCAATTCCGCCGTCACCGGCTCGACGCGCTCGTCGTCGAGGCCGGTGGAGAACTCCTCGAAGCCCTTGATGCCGCTGCGGGCGGCCGGCTGCACCGCCACCGCGCCGCCGACGCTCAAGCCCGCGCCGGGCGCGCCGTAGAGGTAGCGCGCCGCGACCGCGACGGTCGCGGGCTCGCCCGGCTTGAGGGCGGCTTCGGCCGGCGTCAGGGTCACGTCGAGGCGCTCGGGCACGTAATCCTCGACGAGGAACGTCGCCTCGCCGACCGGCGGCGCCTTCGGGTCGGTATAGGCGGCGACCCGCCAGGTGCCCGCCTGCGCGCCCGGCAGCAGCGGCAGCGAGAAGGCGCGGCCCCCGAGGCCCGCATCCGCCACCTGCGCCCGGCGATACTCGACCCCGTCCGGGCGCTTCGCCACCAGGGTGAGCGGCAGGCTCGGGATCGCTGCGCCCTTGGCGTCGCGCAGGAGCGCGGTCAGCTGCACCGTCTCGCCCGAGCGGTAGACCCCGCGCTCGGGGTAGAGGTAGGCCTCCGCGGCGCCGGGGGCCGGCCGGCCCTTCACGCCGCGGTCGGCGAGGTCGAAGGCGCTCAGATTCAGGTCGAGAAAGCCGTAATCGTCGCCGAGCCGCGCCACCACGAGGCTAGGGCTTGCCCCGCCCTCGCCGCGGGCGAGCCCCGGATCGAAGGCGGCGAGGCCCTGGCCGTCGGTGCCGCGGGTCGCCAGCACCTCGTTGTTGCGGGCGACGAGGCGGATCTCCGCCCCCTTCAGCACGGCGGCCGAGGCGAGGGAGCGGGCGAGCACGTGGATCCCGTCCCGGCCCTTGAAGGCTGTGAGCCCGAGATCCGAGACCACGAACCACTGCGTCGCCTCGCTCTCGTAGCCGCCCTCCTCGTCGGCGAGCGACGCGGTGCCGCTCGGGCGCGCCGTCATCACGTAGAGCCCGGGTTCGACCTTGCCGACCGCCTGGAGCACCGGGAAGGCGGTGACAGCCTCGCGGTTGATCTCGACGGGTGCGGTGTCGAGCGTGCCCTTCCAGACCTGCACGCCGCGCTCGCGGGCGATGGTGCGGAGGCCGGAGCCGGAGAGCTGCGACAGGAACTCGTCGCCGCGCAGGGCCGGCAGCAGCCCACGGTCGCCGATGCGCACCACCTCGACATCGACCTTGGCCGCATTGACCGAGACCAGCGGCACGCCGGCCTGGCCGGTGCGGGGCAGCACGTAGTTGCGGCCGGTGAAGCGCACCTGCGGGCTGCGGTCGCGGACGTAGATCTCGTAATCGGCCGCCTTGCGCAGGGCCTCGCCCACGCTCGACGGCAGGCCCTGGCGCAGGACCATGCCGTAGCGCTCGCCGTGGCGCAGTCCGTCGACACAGACCTGCTGCCCCTGCGCGGTCACGGCGGTGCCGGAGGCACCGGAGACCGCTACGAAGGGCGCCACATCCGCCTTCGGGTCGATCGCCTCCGACAGGGTGAAGCAGGCCCGCGGCGCGGCGGCGTCGGAATCGACCTTGTAGTCGAGCACCCGGAAGCCGTGCGCGTCGCGCAAGGCCTCGTAGGTCTTGGCGGTCTCCGGATCGCCGGCCAGCGCGAGGCTCGCCGCGTAGGCCTCCAGCGCCGGGCGCCAGGTCTCCTGCTTGGCGAGCACCGCGCCGAGGAGGGCGAGCGACCGCGCCTCGTCGGCCGGGGCTCCGGCCCGCTGGTAGGCGAGGTAGGCGCCGGCCCGGGCCTCCGCCTTCAGCATCCGGTTGGTGTCGTAATCGTCGTTCTCGGCGCCGTTCGCGGTCTCGGCCAGGGCGACCCAGTTGCGCCAGTCGGCCGGCTCGGCCGCGGCGGCGCGGCGGTAGGCGGCGAGCGCCCCGTCGGTCTCGTCCTTGGTCTTGAGGGTCTCGGCCTCGCGGCGCCACTGCGCGGCGGATCGGCCGCCCGCGCCGCCCTCCTCCTTCACCCGCGCCTCGAGCCGCACCGCCTCGCTGGCGAGGGACGGGCGCACGAAGCTCTTCGGCTTCTGTATCGGCTGCACCAGGGCGGCGCGGCGGGGCGCCGGGCTCGGGGGCTGCTGGCCTTGCGCGCTCGCGAGCCCCGCCAGAAGACCGGCCAGACCGACGGCAACGCGACCGACCCGGGTGATGAGCGACATGTCCGGCCTCGCAAGCGATTCCCCGCGCGGGCGGAGCCTAAGCAGCGTCCGATCGCGGTGCAATCCGATGTCGCCCCGGAGCGATCGATTTCGCCCTGTCTTGCGTCGCCCACGCCTCCACTTCGTCCGGGCCTGGATCGATCGGCCCCAACGGCCGGAACGACGCGCAGGGCCGCTGGAAGTCCGGCCCCGCCTCTGCCAAGGTCTGGCGCCTCGTCTTCGGAGAGCCCGATGCCGCGCCCCGCCCGCCTGCTCGCCGCCGGCCTGATGCCGCTCCTCGCCTGGGTCGGCCTCGCCCCGGCGGCCGTCGCCCAGATGCCCGCTTCGCCGGCACCCGCCGCGAAGGTCCCGGCCCCGCGCCCCGCGGCCACGCCCGATCCTGCCTTCGAGGCGGCCCGCGCCGCCTTCGAGGCCCGGCCCGAGGCGGAGCGACGGGCGGTGCAGGACGCCCTGGTCTGGGCCGGCAGCTACAACAGCGTCGTCACCGGCGCCTTCGGCCGGCGCACCTACGAGGCGATCGGCGCCTGGCAGGCGAAGGCGGGCGCCCCCGTCACCGGACTCCTCGACGAGCCGGCCCGCGCCGCGCTGCTCGCCGCCGGCGAGGCGGCGCGCCGGGCGGCCCGGTTCACCGTGGCGGCGGATCCCGCCACCGGACTCGTCCTCGGCGTGCCGGAAAGGCTCCTATCGAAGCGCAGCCGGGTGGCCGGCGGCACCCGCTGGCAGAGCCCGGACGGGCGCGTCACCCTCGACACCCGGGCCTACGCCCCCGGCGAGACCGACCTCGACGCCCTGTTCGCGCAGGGCGCCGCGGCGACGCCGGAGCGCAAGGTGACCTACACCCTCAAGCGCCCCGACTTCACGGTCGTCACCGGCGAGACCGCGGGCGGCAAGTTCTACATCCGCCACGCCGCCGGCCCGGCGGGCCTGCGCGGCTTCACCCTCGCCTACGACAAGGCCTCGGCCCGGGAGATGGACCGGCTGGTGATCGCCATCGCCAACAGCTTCGTGCCCTTTCCGGGCGAGGCCCCGGCGGCGGCCCCGCGCCCGGTCGCGGCGGTGGCGGAGCCGGCCGCCCCCGCGACAGGACCCGCGCCCGCGACCGGCCTCGTCGTCGCGCCCCGCCGGATCGTCGCGGTACTGCCCGGCTCCTGCCCGGGTCCCCTCGTCGCCGGGGAGCCGGCCCGGGTGCTGCGGCGCGACGAATCCAGCGGCCTCGCGCTCCTCGACGGCGTCACTCCGTCAAGCGCGGGCACGGCCCCGCCCGCCCTCGCGCCGGCCCCGGCCGCCCCGGGCGAGGCCGCGCTCGTGCTCGCGGCCGGTCCCGACGGCCCGACCGTGACCACCGGCGAGGTCGCGGCGGCGGGCCTCCTCGCCCCGCTCCAGCCCGGCGCCGCCGGTGCCCCGGTCCTCGACCGCGCCGGCCGCCTCCTCGGTGTCGTCGCCCGCCTACCGGCGCAGCCCCGCCTGATCGCCGGCGTGCTGCCCCCGCTCACCCATCCCCTCGTCGGCCCGGCGGCGCTCAAGGCCCTCCTCGGCCCCGACGCCCGGACGGCCCCCTCCGGCGATGCCCCGCCGCTCACCGCCGGCGCGGTCGCCGGGCGCTTCGCCGGAGCGGTGGTGGGGGTGCGGTGCGGCGGGTGAAGGCGGTACGCGGACGGTCCGCGCCTCCGTGCGGGTGACGCGCCTCCCTCGTTCGGCGACGCTGCCGTCCCCAGAGGTCGGCCCATCGGAGAAGGCGGCCCGGCGCCGGCTTTGCGCTACGCTCAGGCGACGAGGCGACGAGGCGGGAGCGGACGATGCGGCGCGCGATCCCGGGGCTTCTGGCTCCGGTGGTTCTGACACTCCTGGCGGCCACGGACGCGAAGGCTGCCCCGGCCGATGCAATGGAGGCCCAACGCTGCATCTGGCGCTGCGGCGACGCCACCAACCTGCGCCAGCCGGCCTACAACCAATGCATCGCGCGGCGATGCGACACCGGGCAGACGAAGCGCAGGCGGCGGCGGTGAGGGGCGGCCGAGCCGGGGCGCGTCTACTTCTCCGGCCACCCGATCGTGATCGACGACAGGGACGGCTTCACGGCCCGCAGCGCGGGATCGGACGAACCGAACTCCTTCTCGCCTGAGACCCTGTCGAGCGCCTTGCCTTTCACCTTGGGATCCGGATTGAAGCGCGCGGACAGGCTGCATCCGCCGGCCATCCGATCGAGCCTGCCGCCCTTCCAGCCCATTCCGTAGCCGCCGTAATCCCAGCCGAAACCGTTGATCTGGAACGGCTTCTCGTTGGCGGCCCCGACCTCGTCGAGGCCCGCCCCCAGTCCGATCGTCGGGCGCGCCGCGCCGGGCGTGCGCACCAGCCACGCCGACCGGTCCTTCACCGTGATGCCGGCGAGACCCCGTCGCTTGCCCGTATCCCACCAGCTGATCTCGAGACGGCGGGCCGGGTCCTTCGGATAGACGATCGTGCCCGGCACGGTCTCGCCCTCGGCGCCGTCCAGCTTGCCGCGGACGACGTTCTCCTTGCCGAAGCGCTTGATGAGCTCGGCCTCGTCCGTCTTCTTCGAGAAATCGGCGCAGTCGAGGATCGGGCGCTCGGCCGGCGCAGCCTGTGCCAAGGCAGCCTGTGCCAAGGCGGTGCCCGTGCCCGCGATCAGCAGACAGGTCGCGAAGGACACGACGTTCATGACAGGCGACCCTTTGCCCGAGGTGCCGCGCCGGCGCCTCCCCGGAAGCACCCTGCGCGCAGAGGAGGGCTGGAGATTGGTCGATTCAGCCGCCCGGCGTCCAGTCGATCTTCGGATGTTGCGACAGGATTCGCCCGAGGTCATCGGTCACCGCCCGCGGGCCGCCGGCAGGTCTCCCTGAGGGGCAGGCGTTGCTGCGTGCTCCGTCGCCGATGCCTGACCTTGCGGTTCTCAGTCGTATTCGAGGCCGACCGAGCGCTCGAATGCAGTCCCGTTGGTCTGCTGCCCTTTGGGATCAGTGACCGAGATGTCGCGGAAGCCTCGCCCCATCAGCTCCCGAACCTTGTCGAGTGCCTGCAGATCCGTGCCGCAGGCGAAGGTCTGCGTGCGGCCGGTCGGGTCGGTTCCAGTCACCTTGTACAAGCTCGGTTCCCTGTTCGGCGCCGAGCGTGCGGCATCAGCGATGCGCCCGCTCGTCTGTCGTTGGCTTCATGGCAGGGCCAAACCTCAGCCGCCCGGCGTCCAATCGATCGTGGGCTTCTGCGACAGGATCCGCTCGAAATAATCGGCCACGGCCTGCGCGCCGCTGGCATGCATCATCGCGACCGGGTGGGCGAGGTAGGCCCGGGCCAAATCGATGGGAATCTCGCCGGCCTGGAGCGCGCCCAGCACCGCATCGATGAAGGCGTCGTTGGCCTCGTTGAAGTCGGACGAGAGCTTCTTGCGGTCGTTGAGCGCCTTGATCGGCATCGTGCGAGTCGTCCTCTCGAGGGTCTGCCCGGCCGCTGGGGCGGAGCGCCCGTTTTCAGAGGCGAGGCAACGTACGTTATCCAACCACACCGAGGCGCAGTGTGGTTTTCGCTGCTTCCGCAGCGCTTCCGCGACCCGATCAAAACCGGGGCCGCATACCAACTAAGACATTAAGGAAGATGGCGCACCCGACACGATTCGAACGTGTGACCTTTGCCTTCGGAGGGCAACGCTCTATCCAGCTGAGCTACGGGTGCTGACCGCGAAGCCTCTGTAGCCCGGCTCACGGCGGAGCGCAACAGGGAAAGGGGCGGAGGGCCGCCGGCCTCATGCGGCGGCGCCGGGCCCGAAGCCGAGGCCGGCGACGAAGCGGTTCCAGGTCTCCCGCGTCACCTGCCCGCCCGTGGCGCGCCGGTGCCCTCGCGCGAACTGGTCGTCGGGACCGAGGGGAGGGGCGCGCTCCTGCAGGAAGGCGATCAGGTCGGGCACGGTGGCGCTGCGGGCGGCGAAATGGACGAAGCCCTCGCGAAACCCCGCATTGGCGCCGATCACCACCTGCCGGCGCAGGCGGTGGGTCCAGGACTGGGCGACGAGCGGGTGGATCTGGAGGGCTGAGTCGCAGCGGATCAGCGCGACTGGGCCGGCGAAGAGCGGCGGCAGCTTGCGCGCGGCGTCGAGGCCGCCCTCCGCCAGGGCGGTAATCGTGAAGCTGCGGCGGCAGCTTGCGCGCGGCGTCGAGCGCCTGCTTCACCTCGGCGCGGGCCTGCCGGAGCGCCTCGCCGTCGGGCGAGGCGTCGGAGACGACGGCGTCCGGCCCGTCCGCCCGCAGCAGCAGGCGCAGGGCTGGCGCGGCGTCACCGCGGCTGGAGCGGCGCGGGGCGTTCACCAGGCTCACGGCCTCGCGCAGGGCCTTGAGGGTGCCGAACCGCCGCGCACCCGCCATCACGGCGGGAAACTGCGCCGCGCTCGCGCGCTCGCCGAGATCGCCCACGGCCCCGAGGGCGGCGAGCCAGACCAGCCTCTCGGCCTCCGCCTCGCCGACGAGCGCGGCCGCGCAGGCCTGGGCGAGGAGGCTCGAGGTCGGCGTCGGCTCCGCGCCGTAGCCGCTGATGACGGTCGCGACCTCCGGGCCGGGCTCGCTGCGCGGGACGTGGTGATCGACGAGGATCGTCGGCACCCCGGGCAGGATCGGTTCCGCCTGCACGCCGAGATCGGCGACGACGAGGCCCGCGACCGGCGGACCTGCGGCGAGCTCGGCCCGGACCGCGTCGGACCAGGCGCTTTCGCCGCGCCCGATCACCCGCACCCGCGCCGGGCCGTAGTGGGTCCGCGCGAGGGCGCGGGCGAGGAGCGCGCCGGCCGAGAGGCCGTCGGCGTCGTCGTGGCACAAAACCACCGGCGTGCCGGCGCCGAACCGGGCGAGGGTCTCCGTGAAGCCGGCGGCGGCGGTCACGGCCGCGCTTCGGCCCGGAGGCTGGCGACGAACCGGCGCGCGATCTCGCGCACGGCCTCGTTGTCCTGCGTCGCGGCGGCGCCCGGATCGCCCAGGTGGTCGATGCTGCCCTCGAGGGCGGCGAGCAGATCCGGGTGCCGCCCGGCGAGGAAGCAGAGGGTGGTGAAGAGCAGGTGCTCGGCGACGATCTCGCGCCGGCGGGCCTGGATGGTCGGGTCGGAGGGGGCTTGCGTGTCGGTCATGCCGGGGCAACACGCGGAAGCGCCCGCGGTTCGGCTCAGGCGCCCTTGTCTCAGGCGCCCTTGTCCCGCCGGTCGGCCCGGCATCGGATGCCCCCGTCCCGGCCCGGGCCGCGCTCGGGGCGATGGAGGCCGCCTCGTCGCGGAAAATACGGTACAATCAAACAGCTAGAGCATCGCCGATTGCAACGCGATCGGGTGATGCTCTAGAGAGCCTCCAGAGCCGCGGCTCGGCAACAATACCCTCAGGGCAGGAAACTCACCGTGGAAGAGATCGAAACCAGGACGATCCGTAAGGTCATGTGGCGGCTGATGCCGTTTCTGGTCGTTTGCTACTTCGTTGCCTACCTCGACCGGGTCAATGTCGGCTTCGCCAAGCTGCAGATGAACGCGGCCCTCGGGCTGTCGGAAGCCGCCTACGGCTTCGGCGCCGGGCTGTTCTTCATCGCCTACTTCCTGCTCGAAGTACCGTCGAACCTGGCGCTGGACAAGTTCGGCGCCCGGCTCTGGATCGCCCGCATCATGTTCAGCTGGGGCCTCATCTCGGCCCTGTTCGCCTTCATCTCGCCGATCTCGCGGGCGACCGGGATCTCCAACGAGTACGTGTTCTACATCCTGCGCTTCCTGCTCGGCATCGCCGAGGCCGGCTTCTTCCCGGGCATCATCTTCTATCTGACGCTGTGGTTCCCGTCGGTCTACCGCGCCCGCGTCGTGGCGATGTTCATGCTGGCGATCCCGTTCTCGTCGATCGTCGGCGCGCCTGTCTCGGGCGCCCTCCTGAACATCACCGGGGGCGGGCTCGAGGGCTGGCAGTGGCTGTTCATCCTCGAGGCGCTGCCGTCGCTCGTGATGTCGGTCGTCGTCATTTTCTACCTCACCGACCGCCCGGCCCAGGCGAACTGGCTGCAGGCCGACGAGAAGACCTGGCTCGAGACGCGCCTGGAGACCGAGCGCAAGCAGAAGGTCGCCGTCGAGCACATGAGCATCGGCAAGGCGCTCTCGGATCCGCGGGTGCTGGCCTGCTCGTTCGTGTATTTCTGCCTCAACGCGGCGAGCTACGGCGTGGCGTTCTTCCTGCCGACCATCGTCAAGGGGTTTGGGGTCAGCAACTTCCAGACCGGCCTGCTCTCCGCGCTGCCCTTCGTGTTCGGGGCGGTCGGCATGGTGCTGCTGGGCCGCAGCTCGGACCGGACGCTGAAGCGCCGGGAGCACGTCTGCTTCGCCATGATGGTCGCGGCGGTCGGCGTCGCCGGGGCGGGGCTGGTCTCGAGCCCGGTCCTGATCCTCGGGCTGCTCTGCCTCAGCCAGATCGGCGTCTCGGCGACGCCGCCGCTGCTCTGGCCGATCCCGAGCGCCTTCCTCACCGGAAGCTCGGCCGCCGCCGGCATCGCGGCGATCAACTCGATCGGCAACCTGTCCGGCTTCGCCGGGCCCTACGTCATGGGCTACCTCAAGGACCTGACCGGCACCTTCACCGCCGGCCTGCTCGTGCTCGGCGCCGTCACCCTCGCGGGCGGCCTCGTGGCGATGACCCTCAAGGTCAGCCGCGACCTGGAGGACGCGACGGCCCGCAAGGCGGCGCCGGCGGAGTGATGTCTGCCCGATCTGCCGGGTAAGAATAGAGCACGTCTCCCCTCTCCCGTTTGGGAGAGGGGCCGTGGGGATCGAAGATCCCGCGTGAGGGTGACACGCTTCAGTATAAAGCGCTGAGCGTGGTGCTGGCAGCGCAACGGTCGAGATCTATCCGGAACCGTGTCACCCTCACCCTACCCCTCTCCCACACGGGAGAGGGGATCGCGCGCTTTGCTTTTATTTGTGCAGATCTAGTGGAAATCATGGAGGGGGGTGGGCGGCCCGATTGCGCAGTGTCGCCGCCGCTGCCTCTCATCCGGCAAGCGCCTTCAAGGCCGGATACAGCCCGCGATAGCGTACGAGGCGCGCAGCATAGGCTTCGGCCAGGCCCCGGTCCGGCAGCACCGTCGCGCCGCGCTCCGGCGGCGTGCAGACCGCCTCCGGCGCCTCGCCGGTCACCGCCAGGCGGGCGAGGCGGGCCGCCCCGAAGGCGCCGCCCTGCTCGCCCTCGGCGAGCGGGCGCAAGGGCAGGTCGAGGACGCTCGCCAGGATGCGGATCCACGCGCCCGATCGCGAGCCGCCGCCGATGACGTCCGCCGCCTCGATCCGCGTGCCGGAGGCCCGCACCGCGTCGAGGCTGTCGCGCAGCGAGAACGCCACCCCCTCCATCACCGCCTGCGTCAGGGCCGCCCGCTCGGTGCCCGCCGACAGGCCCGCGAAGGCGCCGCGCACCGCGCCGTCGTTGTGCGGCGTGCGCTCGCCGGCGAGGTAGGGCAGGAACAGGGCCTCGCTCGGGCGCTCCACCGGGCCGATTTCCGCCACCAGGCGCGCCTCGTCGATGCCCGCGATGCCGGCCCACCAGGCGAGCGAGGCGGCGGCCGAGAGGGTCACGCCCATCTGGTGCCAGCGGCCCGGCAGGGCGTGGCAGAAGGCGTGGACCGCGCCCTCCGGGTAGGGCCGTGCCCCGTCGGTGTTGGCGAACAGCACGCCGGAAGTGCCGAGCGACACGAAGGCGTCGCCGGGCCGGATCGCCCCGAGCCCGACCGCGCCGGCGGCGTTGTCGCCCGCGCCGCCGGCGAGGAGCGGCGGGCTCGCCATGCCCCAGCGCCGGGCGAGGTCCGGGCGCAGCCGACCCGCTTCCTGCGAGCCCTCGACGAGGCGCGGCATCGCGGCGGGCGTGAGCCCCGTCGCCGCCAGGGCGTCGTCCGACCAGCGTCTCGCCGCGACGTCGAGCCAGAGGGTGCCGGAGGCGTCCGACATCTCCTCGATCGCCTCGCCGGTGAGCGCGAGGCGCAGCCAGGCCTTCGGCAGCAGGACCCGGGCGGTCCTCGAAAAGATCTCCGGCTCGTGGCGGCGCACCCAGAGCAGCTTCGGGGCGGTGAAGCCAGGCATGGCGATGTTGCCGGCGACCCGGCGCAGGTCCGGCCAGGCCGCCTCCAGGGCGGCGCATTCGGCGCTGGCCCGGGTGTCGTTCCACAGGATGCAGGGGCGCAGCACCCGGTCCGCCGCGTCGAGGAGCACCGCGCCGTGCTGCTGGCCCGACAGGCCGATGCCCCGGACCGCCGCGAGTTCCGCCGGGTGGCGCGCCTTCAGGGTGTCGAGGACCTGATCCAGGGCGCGCCACCACTGCGCCGGATCCTGCTCGCTCCAGCCCGGATGCGGCCGGCTGACGGTCAGCGGCGCGGTGGCGCTCCCGACGACGGCTTGCGCCTCGTCGGCCAGGACGGCCTTGAGGCCGGAGGTGCCGAGATCGAGACCGAGATACATCAGGCGGATACTTCTCCGGAGAGCACCGACAGCAGGTCGCCGCGGGTCGGCAGGTCGGCGCCGAGGCGGGTGCAGGTGATGCCGGCCGCCGCCACCGCCTCGGACAGGATGTCCCGGAGGGACTCGGCGTCGAGGCCGAGCAGCGCGTCGCGCGAGAGGCGCCCGTCCCGGTCGAGGCGCGCCAGCAGGGCGGCGTGGAAGGTGTCGCCGGCGCCGACCGTGTCGATCACCGTGACCGGGCGGCCCGGGACGGCGACCGGTCCGGCGGCGTGGTAGGCCCGCGCCCCGTCCGGCCCGGCGGTGACGACGACGAGCGCCACGCCTGCGTCGAGCCAGCCCTGCGCGAGGGAGGCCTCGTCGGCGTGCGTCCCGTAGGCCGCCCGCAGGTCCTCGTCGGAGAGCTTGACGATGTCGGCGTTGGCCACGAGTTCGTCGAACCGCGCGTGCCAGCGGTCGAGATCCGGGATCAGGCCGAGGCGCAGGTTGGGATCGAGGCTGATCACCCGCCGCCGCGCCTCGCGCGCGGCAAGCGCCGCGTAGGCGGTGCCGACCGGCTCCGCCACCAGCGAGAACGACCCCATGGCGATCGCCCGGACACGCTCGGGCAGAGCCGCCGGCAGCTCGGCGGGGCCGAGATCGGCATGCGCGCACGCCTCCGCGTGGAAGGTGTAGGCGGGGTGGCCGTCCGCACCGGTCGAGACGATGGCGAGCGGCGTCGGCCGCGGGCTCTCCTTGGCGAAGGCGAGATCGACGCCCTCCGCCGTCAGCCGGTCGGCCAGCATCCGCCCGAAGGCATCGGCGGACAGTCCGGCCAGGAAGGCGCTGTCGGCCCCGAGCCGGCGGATGCCGATCGCGAGGTTGAACGGCGAGCCCCCCGCCACCGCCAAAGCCGGCAAGCCGCCGCGCTCCGGCGCCGGGCGTCCGGATTCGACGAAGAGGTCGATCAGGGCTTCGCCGCAGACCAGGATCATGGGAGATTCCTCACGCCGCCAGCGGGTGCCGCGCCCGGTGCGGCAGGGCCCGGCCCTCGCCGTCGAACAGGTGCGTCGCCGCGGGATCGATCGCCAGGCGGATCGCCTCGCCGGTCCGCACGGCCGCGCTCCCCTCGATCTGCGCCACCACCGTGGCGCCGTCGGCGACAGTCACATGCGCCAGCGTCAGGCCGCCGAGCCGCTCGACGTGGCTCACCTCGCCGGCGAGCGCCCCGTCGGCGCTTGGCTTCAGCGCCTCCGGGCGGATGCCGAGGGTCACCCGCGTGCCGGGCGCGGCGCGGCCGGCCTCCACCGGTACCACCACCTCGCCGCCGCCCGGCAACGCCACCCGCACGCCGGCCGGATCGCCGGCGCTCACCTGCACCGGAAGCAGGTTCATCCGCGGGCTGCCGATGAAGCCGGCGACGAACAGGTTCGCCGGGTGGTGGTAGAGTTCGAGCGGCGAGCCGACCTGCTCGATCCGCCCGGCCTGGAGCACCACGATCTTGTCGGCCATCGTCATCGCCTCGACCTGGTCGTGGGTGACGTAGATCATCGTGGCGTTCAGATCGCGGTGGAGCCGCGCCAGCTCGATCCGCATCTGGCCGCGGAGCGCCGCGTCGAGGTTCGAGAGCGGTTCGTCGAACAGGAAGATTTTTGGGTGCCGCACGATGGCCCGCCCGATCGCGACGCGCTGGCGCTGGCCGCCCGACAGGTCCTTCGGCTTGCGGTCGAGATAGGCGTCGAGCTGGAGGATGCGCGAGGCCTCCGCCACCTTGGCGGCCCGCTCCGCCTTCGAGGCCCCGGCGAGCTTGAGCGCGAAGGCCATGTTGTCGCGCACGCTCATGTGCGGATAGAGCGCGTAGGACTGGAACACCATCGCGAGGCCGCGGTCGGCCGGGCCGACGTCGTTGATGCGCTTGCCGTCGATGAATAGGTCGCCGCCGGTGATCTCTTCCAGGCCGGCGATCATCCGCAGCAGCGTCGACTTCCCGCAGCCCGAGGGGCCGACGAAGACCGCGAATTCGCGGTCGGCGATGTCGAGGTCGACGCCCTTGATGATTTCGGCGTCGCCGTAGCTCTTGCGCAAGGACCGGAGGCGAAGGGTAGCCATGGTTCAGGGCTCCTACTTGACGGCGCCGAAGGTGAGGCCGCGCACCAGCTGGCGCTGCGACAGCCAGCCGAAGACCAGGATCGGCGCCACCGCCACCGTCGAGGCGGCGGACAGCTTGGCGAAGAACAGGCCTTGCGGGCTCGAGAACGAGGCGATGAAGGCGGTGAGGGGGGCTGCCGCCGACGAGGTCAGGTTGAGGCTCCAGAACGCCTCGTTCCAGCACAGGATCAGCGAGAGCAGACCCGTCGAGGCGACGCCCGGCAGGGTCAGCGGCAGGAGCAGGTGCCAGACCTCGGCACCGGTGCGGGCGCCGTCCATCCGCCCGGCCTCCAGGATGTCGTTCGGCACCTCCTTGAAGAAGGTGAACAGCATCCAGACCACGATCGGCAGGTTCATCAGCATGTAGACGAGGATGAGGCCGATGCGGCTGTCGAGGAGACCGAGGGTGCGGAACAGGAGGTAGATCGGCACCAGCACGCCGACGGAGGGCAGCATCTTGGTCGAGAGCATCCACAGCAGCGTCGAGCGGGTGCGCTTCGTCGGGTGGAAGGCCATGACGTAGGCCGCCGGGATGGCGAGCGCCAGCGCCAGCACCGTGCCGCCGACCGAGATCAGCACCGAGTTGAGCGCGAAGGAGAGGTAATCGGCCCGCGCCAGCACGTCGCCGTAGCTCTGGAGCGTCGGCGCGAAGGTCAGCGACGGCGTCACCGCCTCCGGCTCGCTCTTCAGGCTGGTGAGCAGCATCCACAGGAGCGGAAAGAACAGCACGAAGGCCGCCCCCCAGCCGAGGAATGCGATGCCGGCGCGCTTCAGGGGGGATTGTTTCGCCACCTCACACCTCCAGCCGGCGCGCGATGGTGCGCACGAGGAAGAACGCCACGATGTTGGCGAGGATGATCGCCACCACGCCGCCGGCCGAGGCGCCGCCGACATCGTATTGCAGCAGCGCGCGGGCGTAGATCAGGAAGGCGAGGTTGGTGGTGGCGTTGCCGGGCCCGCCCGCGGTGGTGACGTAGATCTCGGCGAAGACGGTGAGCAAAAAAATCGTCTCGATCATCACCACCACGCTGATCGCCCGGGAGAGGTGCGGCAGCACGATGTAGAAGAACTGCGCCATTGCGCCGGCCCCGTCCATGCGGGCGGCCTCCAGCTGCTCGCGGTCGAGGGACTGGACGGCGGTGAGCAGGATCAGGAGCGCGAAGGGCAGCCACTCCCACGACACGATCAGGATGACGGAGAGGAGGGGATAATCGGCGAACCAGTCGACGGCGGGAAGGCCCAGCGCCCGGGCCACGGCGCCGAAGACGCCGTAGATCGGATGCATCATCAGGTTCTTCCAGATCAGCGCCGCGACCGTCGGCATGACGAAGAACGGCGCGATCGCGAACAGCCGGGCGACGTCGCGGCCCGGGAACGGCTGGTCGAACAGAACCGCCAGCAGCGTGCCGCCGACCACCGTGATCACCAGCACCGAGCCGACGAGGAGCAGCGTGTTGGTGAGCGAGGCCCAGAAATCCGGATCGGTGACCAGGAACTCGTAATTGTCGAACCCTGCGAAGCCCGTCACCGTCGGGTCGAGCAGGTTGTAGCGCTGGAACGAGAACCACACGGTCATCACCAGCGGCACGATCATCCAGATCAGCAGCACGGTGACCGAGGGGCCGATGAGCGGCAGGCCGTTGAAGCGGCGGCCCTTCGCGGGAGCCGTGGTGGGGGTGGACATCCGGCGTCGCCTCGTCGCGCGGGTCGCGGGTCGGGGCCGCTTGCGGCCCCGGTGTCGTCGGATCTTTCCGAGCCTGACGGACTTGCCCGGATCAAGGGAAGGCGCGGGATCCCCTCTCCCGTGTGGGAGAGGGGTAGGGGTGAGGGTGCTGCGGTCCTGAGTCTGACGCTAAGCGTCGAGCTGCCAGCACAACGGTCTGAGCTTTACACTCAAGCGTAGCACCCTCACCACCCAACCCCTCTCCCACACGGGAGAGGGGAGTGCGCCTCTTCTTGTCCCGGGATCGGTCCCGTAACTCGGTCCTACTTCGGATACCCCGCCTGCCGCATCGTCCGCTCGGTCGCCGATTGCGCGGCCTTGAGCGCCGCGTCGATCGTCTGCTGGCCGGTCAGCGTCGCCGCGACCGTCTGGCCGACCTGGGTGCCGATGCCCTGGAACTCCGGGATCGCCACGAATTGCGCGCCGGTATAGGGCCGGGGGTTCCTGGTCTGGCCGCTCGGGTTGGCGCTGTCGATCGCCTTCATGACGAAGCCCGCGAAGGGCGCGGCCTTCTGGTAGTCGGCGCTTTTGTAGGTCGATTCGCGGGTGCCCGGCGGCACCGCGACCCACCCATTCTCCTTGGCGACCATCTCGACATACGCCTTGCTGGTGGCCCAGGCGACGAAGGTCTTGGCGGCGTCCTTCTGCTTGGAGGAGGCCGGGATGCCGAGGTTCCAGCTCCACAGCCAGGTCGGCCCGCCCTTGAAGGTGCCGACCGGCATCGGCGCGAAGGCCACCTTGTCGGCGACCTGAGACTGCTTCGGGTCGTAGAGCAGGCCGGCCGCGACGGTCGAGTCGATCCACATCGCGCAGCGGCCGCTGGCGAACAGCGCCAGGTTCTCGTTGAAGCCGTTCGAGGTCGCGCCGGGCGGGCCGTAATTCTTCAGCACGTCCGTGTAGTAGGTCAGCGCCTGCTTCCACTCGGGCGTGTCGATCGTGGTCTTCCAGCCGTCGCCGAACCACTGCCCGCCGAAGGTGTCGACGAGGGTCGTCACGTAGGCCATGTTCTCGCCCCAGCCCGGCTTGCCGCGCAGGCAGATGCCGTAGGTCTGGCTGGCCTTGTCGGTGAGCTTGGCGGCGAAGCCCTTGATCTCGTCGTAGGTCGGCGCCTCCGGCATGGTCAGGCCGGCCTTGTCGAACAGGTCCTTGCGGTAATACGTCATCGCGCTCTCGGCGTAGAACGGCAGCGCGTAGAGCTTGCCGTCCCGGCTCACGCCTTCGCGGACGGTCTTGAGCAGGTCGTTGGCGTCGTAGTCGGCCGGCAGGCCGTCCATCGGCTCGAGCCAGTTTTGCTTCGCCCAGATCGGCACCTCGTAATTGCCGATCGTCAGGACATCGAACTGGCCGGCCTTGGTGGCGATGTCGGTGGTGACGCGCTGGCGCAGCACGTTCTCCTCCAGCACCACCCAGCGCAGCTTGATGTCTGGATGCGCCTTCTCGAAGGCCGAGGACAGCTTCTGCATCACCACCATGTCGCCGTTGTTGACGGTGGCGATGGTCAGGGTCGACTCGGCCAGGGCCGGCGTGCCGGCGAGGAGGGCCCCGGCGAGCAGCAGAATGTGCGTCCGTCTCACGTCGTATCCTCCCGTCGCGCCGCTCTCACCGGGTGGGGGCGCCGTTGCGCACAATTGGTGAGCGTCCGGCGGGACGGCGTCAAGCGGGGAGGGCGGTGGGGCGGTGCCGCGGCGGCAGCGTCGTCCTCGGGGCTTAGTGTGCGTGTCGAGGATGTCGGGGCTATGATATGACGTAGAGAAAATATGTCGCTGTGAAGCTTTTTTGGTGAAAAAAATTGGCGCGGGATCCCCTCTCCCGTGTGGGAGAGGGGTAGGGGTGAGGGTGGAGACGGTGCCGCAATTAAACTGAACCATTGAGCTTCGCAGCTCGACGCTTGGCGGCCTATCCGGAAGCCGAGCCACCCTCACCCCTAACCCCTCTCCCACACGGGAGAGGGGGACGCGCCTCGTTCTGAACTGTCGCGAGTTTGGTCAGGGACAGGCATCCTCGCCGCAAAGCATCTCGCCAGACAGGAGTGACGCCATGCCTCTCGAGACCGTCCCGTGGGACGTTGTCGACAGCCTCGACACGCCGGAGCGCGTGGCGCTCTACCTGGAAGCCGTCCTGGAGGAGGGCGACCCTGTACTGCTCGCCGCCGCGCTCGGCGACATCGCCCGGGCGCAAGGCATGGCCCAGGTCGCCCGGGAGACCGGCCTGTCCCGGGAGACCCTCTATCGCACCCTGTCCGACAAGGGGAATCCGCAGCTCACGACTCTGATGGCGGTGCTCAAGGCGCTCGGGCTGAAGCTGACCGTCACCCCAGTCACCGGGGCGGCCTGAAGGACCGCCCCGCCGGCCTCACGCCGCCCGCCGCGCCGCCTCGTCGAGCGTCGCCTGGATACCCTTCCCGTCGAGCATCCCGAGCCATTCCGCGACCGGCTCCACGAGGCGCGGGTCGTCGCCGAGCTCGCCGAAGAGCGGGCGGATGCCGAGCAGCGGGCGCGGGTCGTCGCCGCCCTCGACGGCTTTCTCGCGCAGGAGCGCCGCCATCGGGTGGCGCACCTCGATCGCGCCGCCGCGCTCGTCCACGCCGCGGACCCGGCGCAGCCAGGCGGCCAGCGCCAGGGCCAGGAACGTGACGCTGCCGCCCTGCGCCAGCCGGCCGCGGATCGGATCGACCAGCACGTTGAGCGGCGCGTCGGTGTTGACCCGCTCCACCGTGTCGCGGATCGCCGGGTTGGCGAAGCGCGCCACCAGGGTGCGCTTGTACGCGGCCAGATCGATCCCCGGCACCGGCGGCACGGTCGGGCCGGTCTCCCGGTCCATCAGCGCCGTCATCACCGCGGCGATGCGGGAGTCGGCCATCGATTCGTCGATCGTGACGTAGCCGGCGAGCCGCCCCAGCCCCGAGACCGCGAGGTGGCTGCCGTTGAGGAGGCGCAGCTTCATGAACTCGTAGGGCGCGACGTCCTCCACGAATTGCGCGCCGACCTTTTCCCAGGCCGGGCGGCCGGCGGGGAAGCGGTCCTCGATCACCCACTGGGTGAAGGTCTCGCTGAAGACCGGCCAGGCATCGGCGAGGCCGTGGCGCTCGGCGAGGCCCGCGACGGCGGCCGGCGCGGTCACCGGGGTGATGCGGTCGACCATGGTCGAGGGGAAGACGACGTCCGTCGTGATCCACTCGGCGAGGGCCGGGTCGCGTTCGCGCGCCAGCGCCGTCACCGCGTCGCGCAGGACGTCGCCGTTGTGCTGGATGTTGTCGCAGGTCAGCGGGGTGAAGGCGGGGCGACCGGCGGCGCGCCGGCGCCGCAGGGCCTCGACGATGACGCCGATCGCGCTCTTCGGCCGCTCGGGCGCGGCGAGATCCGCGCGGATCAGCGGGTGGTCGAGGTCGAGCCGCTTCGTCGCCGGGTCGAGGCAGTAGCCGTTCTCGGTCACCGTCAGGCTGACGATGCGGATCGCCGGGTCGTCGATGGCGTCGAGCACGGCCGCGCTGGTCTCGCCCGCGAAGGCGACGCCGGCGAGCGACCCGATCACCGTCACGGTCTCGTCCGCGCCCTCGCGCTCGACGAGGGTGTAGAGCGCGTCCTGCGGCGCCAGCGCGTCGATCATCCGCCGGTCGCCCGGCATCAGCCCGACCCCGAGGATGCCGAAGGCCAGCGCGTCCGGGTCGCGCTCCATCAGGTCGTGGGTGTAGCGGGCCATGTGCGCCCGGTGAAAACCCCCGAGGCCGAGATGGACGATGCCCGCGCGCATCCGCGTCACGTCGTAGGTGGGCACCCGCACGCTCGGCGAGAGGGCAGCCAGCGTGGCGCGGCGGAGGGGCACGGGATCGCGGTCTGCGCTCATGGTCGTCGCTCGGATCGGCGGCGGGCGAAGGTGCCCGCAGGAGCCTCTGAATTAATGCTCTGCCGCGGCAGCGTCGATGGTTCCCCGGTGGGGCGCAGGGCAGACCGGACGACGCATCGGGTCGCGTCGTCGTCCGGATCGGCTGTAGCGGGCCGACGAGGCACATGCGATCCTGCCGTAGGGACAACCGGGCGCCGCATCCCGGTCCGCTGGCCCTGGAGGGACGACCCCATGCATATCCTGGTGAACGGCGTGCGCCTCTTCGTCGACGTGGCGAATGTCGGCCTCGTGCCGGGGCCGGAGGGGATGCGCGAGAAGCCGACCCTCCTGATGCTGCATGGCGGACCGGGCTTCGACCATGTCCCCTTCAAAGAGGCTTTCGCGCAACTCGCCGATGTCGCCCAGGTGGTGTTCTACGACCATCGCGGCAACGGCCGCAGCGAGGGCGACGATCCCGCGACCTGGACTCTCGCGCAATGGGCCGACGACGTGAAGGGCCTGTGCGACGCGCTCGGCCTCGTTCGGCCGATCGTCTGCGGCCTGTCGTTCGGGGGCTTCGTCGCGCAGGCCTACGCCACCCGCTATCCCGGCCATCCGGGCAAGCTCATCCTGCTCAGCACGGCGGCGCGGATCGATTTCCCGACCGTCTTCTCCGCCTTCGCCCGCGTGGGCGGTCCGGAGGTCGGGGCCATCGCCGAGAGCTACTGGACGAACCCGACCGCCGAGGGACGCGCCCTCTTTATCGAATGCTGCGTTCCCTTCTACCGCCACCGCCGGGACCGACCGGCCGCCGACCTCTCGCGGGTGATCATGCGCACGGAGGTGGCGCTGCACTTCAACGGCCCGCGCAACGAGCACGGCCGCTTCGATTTCCGCGCCGATCTCGGCCGCTTGCGCTGCCCCGTGCTGCTGATGGCGGGCGAACACGACCCCATCGCGCCGATGCCCCTGGTCGAGGAGATCGCTGCCGCGATCCCCGCGCACCTGCTGCGGTTCGAGCGCTTGAGCGAGTGTGGCCACGACATCCACGGCGACGACCCGGAGCGGGTGTTCGGGGTGATGCGGGCGTTCATCGCCGGGCCGGATGCGTCGGCCGTATGAGCGGGTCGAGGGCCTTCACCCCGGCCCCGCCTCCTCCCGCATCGCCGCCAGGCCGAGGCGGACGTGGTCGCGAAACAGCCGCACCCGGGCCGGCAATTCGCGCCCGGCAAGGCTGACGGCGCGCAGCACGCCGCCGCGGCTCGCCCAGTCGGGCAAAACCGGCACCAGGGCGCCCTCCTTGAGCGCCCGGGCCGCCACCAGGCTCGGAATGTGGCCGATGCCGGCGCCGGCCCGGGTCAGGCGCAGCACCGTGGCGTAGTCGGTGGCGCGGATCGCCGGCTGGGCGGTGACGTGGGCCTCGCGGCCCTGGCCGTCGGAGAGCCGCATCTGGGCCGCCCCCAGGCGCTCGCGCGACAGGATCAGGTCGTGGGCGCCGAGATCGTCGAGGCTCTGAGGGTGCCCGCGGGCGGCGAGGTAGGCGGGCGCCGCGTAGAGCCCGATCATCAGGTTCGCCAGGACCGGCGCGCGGTAGCCGCCATCCTGGCCCTCGCCGCTGCCGAGGCGGAGCGCCAGGTCGATGCGGTTCGCCGCGAGGTCGAGCCGCGCATCGGTGATGAGGAGGTCGATCGTGACCTGCGGGTAGAGCCCCCGGAAGCTCGCGACGAGGTCCGGCATCACCTCGATGCCGAAATCGATCGAGGTGGTGACCCGCAGGTGGCCCCGCGGCAGGGTGCGGGCGTTGCGCGCGGTCTCGAGCGCGCCGTCGAGGAGGCCGAGGCTCTCCTGCGCCTTGGCGTGGAAGGCCAGCCCCTCCACCGTCGGCGAGACCGCCCGCGGCGTGCGCGCGAGCAGGGTGACGCCGAGTTCCTGCTCCAGCCGCGAGATGCGGCGGGAAATGCTGCCCTTGGTTTCCCCCAGAACTTCCGCCGCCTGGGTCACAGTTCCGTGATCGACGACGGCGCAGAACGCCCGCACATCGGAGAGCGCGCCCCGGAAGGTTTCCGATCCAGCAACCATGTGTCCCGGTTTAGCTGTCTTACGCCCGCGACGGAACCGGCTTAATCGAAGCGCCGCCCGCGGAGTGCGGTGCCGCGAGCCCGGGTCCCGGGCCGCGCCCGTCCCGCCGACACGGAGTTGGTCACGTGAAGCTGTCCGTCCTCGCCCTCGGCCTCGTCGCCGGTCTCGCCCTCGCTGCCCCGGCCGGCGCTCAAGGGGCGGCGACCCGCGACCCCGCCCAGATCCCGGCGGGCACCTACGTGGTCGATCCCGGCCACACCCAGGCGGTGTTCACCGTCAACCACTTCGGCTTCTCGCAGTATACGGGTATCTTCTCGGACGTCTCCGGCACCCTGGATCTGCAGCCGGCCAAGCCCGCCGAGAGCCGCCTGAAGGTCACCATTCCGGTGAAGTCGCTCTACACCCCGAGCCAGCACATGCTGGACTCGCTGAAGAGCGACAAGTTCCTCGACGTCGCCCAGTTCCCGGAGATGACCTTCACCTCCACCAAGGTGACGCCCGAGGGCAAGGACAAGGCCAAGGTCGTCGGCGACCTGACCCTGCACGGCGTGACCAAGCCCGTCACCCTCGAAGTGACGCTGGTCGGCGCCGGTGCCAACCCGATGAACAAGAAGCAGACCGTCGGCTTCGAGGCCAAGGGCACGCTCAAGCGCTCGGACTTCGGCGTGAAGGCCTTCGTGCCGGCGGTCAGCGACGAGGTCCACCTCGTCCTCAACGGCGCCTTCGAGCGCAAGGACTAATCTCCCGGAAGCCGAAGGTCCCGATATCCATGCGCACGGTCGCGACGCCCCGTCGCTACACCCTCGTCGCGATCGTGCTGCACTGGCTGATCGCCCTCGGCATCCTGGCCCTGCTGGCCTTAGGCCTCGTGATGACGCGGGGCTCGCTCCCGCCGATGGACCGCTTCGCCTACTACCAGTGGCACAAGTCCATCGGCCTCACGGTGCTGGTGCTGATGGTGGTGCGCGTCGTGTGGAGGCTCTTCCACCGGCCGCCGCCGCTGCCCGAGACGATGCCGCGGGCCGAGCGGCGGGCGGCGCATCTGGCGCATCTCGCGCTCTACGGCCTGCTGCTGGCCATGCCGCTCGTCGGCTGGGCGATGGTCTCGGCCTCGCCCTACAACATCCCGACGGTGCTCTACGGGACGATCCCGTGGCCGCACCTGCCGGTCCTGCCCGAGTTGCCGAACAAGGCGGCGGTCGAGGGTGCGCTGAAGCTCGTGCACAGCTACGGCGCCTGGCTGCTGATGGCTCTCCTGGTCCTGCATGTCGGCGCGGCCCTGCGCCACCACCTCGCGCTGCGCGACGACACCCTGTGGCGGATGCTGCCCCTGGTGCCGCGGCCCAGCCCGAAGCCTTGAGGTTCCTCGCGATGAAGTCTCTCGTCCTCGCCCTCGGCCTTCTCGCGGCGCCGGCCGCCGCGCAGGCCGCCGACTGGACCGTCGATCCGGCCAAGAGCCGCATCGGCTTCTCCGGCACCCAGGTCGGCGCGCCGTTCAAGGGCCGCTTCACCCGCTACGACGCGCAGATCAGCTTCGATCCGCAGAAGCCCGAGGCGGGCAAGGCCGTGGTGCTGATCGACCTGACCAGCGCCGAGACCGGCGACAAGCAGCGCGACGAGGCCCTGCCGCAGGCCGACTGGTTCAACGCGTCGAAGGACAAGCAGGCCCGCTTCGAGGCGACCCGCTTCGTCGCCAAGGGCGGCGACGCCTACGACGCCGTCGGCACGCTGACGATCCGCGGGATGCGCAAGGACGTGATCCTGCCGTTCCGCCTGACCGTCTCGGGCGGCACCGCCCACGCGGTCGGCCACCTCGACCTCGTGCGCACCGATTACGGCGTCGGCCAGGGTTCGTGGGCCAACGACTCGATGGTCGCCCTGCAGGTCGGGGTGGATGTCGACCTGACGGCGAGCGCGAAGTCGGGCGGCTGAAGAGTCTGTTCGACTGTCTCGACGGTTCTGACGCCCACCGCGTCATTCCGGGTTCCGCTGCGCGGCCCCGGAATGACGCGGTGGGTGACAAGTCTGTAAAGACCCATCACGCAGTTCCGAGCTCTATCCCCCGGAGAGCGGCCCTCTTGGACGATCGGCGCCCCGCCCTCCCGATCATCGCTCTTGCGCGACGCCGTCGTACCTTGGCAGACAAGCCGGATGGACGGCCCGCCCCGGTGAACGGGCGCAAAGGTGCCGCCGAACGGGAGGAGACGGGACATGGCCCAGAACATGGCGCAGGACACGGCGACGAATCTTGCCGGCAAGGTCGCCTGGGTGACGGGTGCGGGCAGCGGCATCGGCGAGGCGGCGGCTCTGGCCCTGGCCGGGGCGGGCGCCCGGGTGGTGCTGACCGGGCGCCGGGAGGAGCCGCTGCGGGCGCTCGCCGCGCGGATCGCCGAAGCCGGGGGCGAGGCCGTGGTCGAGCCCGGCGACGTCACCGATGCGGCCCGCATCGCGACCCTCGTCGAGGGCATCGCGTCGCGGTTCGGCCGGCTCGACGTGCTGGTGAGCAATGCCGGCAGCAACGTGCGCGAGCGGCGCTGGGACGCCCTGTCGCCGCAGGGCGCGCAGGAGGTGATCCAGGCCAACCTGTCGAGCGCCTTCTACGCCTCCCTCGCGGTGCTGCCGCTGATGCGGGCCCAGGGCGACGGCGTCCTGATCCACACCGCCTCCTGGGCCGGGCGCTTCGTCAGCCCCGTGAGCGGGCCGGCCTACACGGCGGCCAAGCACGCGGTCGTGGCGATGAGCCACAGCATCAACATGGAGGAATGCGTCAACGGCATCCGCTCGACGGTCCTGTGCCCGGCCGAGGTCGCGACCCCGATCCTCGACAAGCGCCCGGTGCCGGTGACGCCCGAGGACCGGGCCCGCATGCTCCAGCCCGACGACATGGCGGCGCTGATCCTGTTCGTCGCCACGCGACCGAAGCATGTCTGCCTGAACGAGGTGGTGATCAGCCCGACCTGGAACCGCGGCTACGTGCCGGATGCCCGCCTGGGCTCGCGCCTGGGGGCGTGAGAGCCTGTTTGGGCGGGCTGACCGACTCCCACCCTCCGGGTCATACCGGGTTCCGCTGTCGCGGCCCCGGGATGACGAGGAGGGTGTCATGTCGGTCAGGCAACGTGAACAGGGTCTGATTTCAGGCGCCCTGCGACGGAGCGGTGCCGGCCGCGTCCGATTCGGCTCTCCGCTGCATCTCGGCCCGGTGCAGCCGGCTGAGCAACATGAGCATGCGGCCCGGCAGGGCCGTATCCTCGGCGGTGAGCGGCGCCGCACGGCGCCGGATGGCGGTGTCCCGCGGGACGGAAATGTCCCGGACAGAAGTCTGAGCCGGGTTGGCGGACGCATCCGGCAGACCCTGCTCGCGCACTCGGGTACGCATCGTACGATCCTTCAACGGCCGGTTTCTGACGACCGGCGCCGCTAAGAACGCCGACTCGCTGCGCCGGTTCCGCGGGGGCGGGAAAGGGTTCCCGAACGACGGAGCGACCGTGCCGTCCGTGCCACACCGAAGTCTGAGGCGGCCAGGCGACTCGGCTGGCGAGAGAGATGCCGCGCGGGCGTGACGGGGCGGTGACGGCGGGCGGCGCGGATGCTATGGCGCCAGGCATGCTCGAAGGCCTGCCGCCCCACCGCCCGACCCACGTGCTGCGTCTCGACACGAACGAGCGCGCGGCCCGCGCCATGACCGACCTGATCGGCGAGGTGTTCGACCCGACCGAGACCGCGGTCGCGGCCTTCGAGGCCGAGGACGGCAAGACCTGGCACCTGGAGGCCTACTTCTCCGAGGAGCCCGACGAGGAGGCGGTGCGCGAGCTGATCCGCCCGATCCTCGGCGACGCCGCCGACGAGGCCACCTTCGCGGCGATCGACCAGCAGGACTGGGTCCGCGCCTCGCTGGAAGGGCTGAAGCCCGTGCGGGCCGGGCGCATCCTGGTCCACGGCTCCCACGACCGCGGGCGGGTGCAGCCGAACGACCTGCCGATCGAGATCGAGGCGGCGCTCGCCTTCGGCACCGGGCATCACGGCACCACGCTCGGCTGCCTCATGGCCCTCGTCGACGAGGTGAAGCGGCGCCGGCCCCACCGCATCCTCGATGTCGGCACCGGCACCGGCATCCTGGGGCTCGCCGCCGCGCGCCTGCTGCACACGACGGTCGTCGCCGGCGACCTCGACCCGGAGGCGGTAGCGACCGCGCGGACCAACGCCGCCTTCAACGGTCTCGCCAACCTGATGGCCTTCTACGAGGCGCCGGGCCTGCGCCACCCGCTCGCCCGCCACACCCGCGCCTTCGACCTCGTCTTCGCCAACATCCTGGCCCGGCCGCTGACCCGGCTGGCGCCGAGCCTCGCCCGCGCGGTGGCGACCGACGGCACCCTGGTGCTCTCCGGCCTGATCCCCCGCGACGTGCCCGGCGTGCTCGCGGCCTATGCCGCGCAAGGCTTCCGCCTGCGCCGGCGCCGCGTGATCGAGGGCTGGGCCACCCTGGAGTTGCGCCGCGGCGGAGCGGCATCCAGGCCGCGCTGAGGCGCGAGCCCTCCCTGGGAGAGTCCGCGCTGAGCGCCGCGAACCCCAAGGAACAGCCCTTGCGCTGATCGGTTGTCCGGGCATCGCCGCCTACCGGTAGGGAGTATGAGCATCCCGACCGGCGAGCGGTCCGTGCGCGCGGACAGCCAATCCCGGTCTCCGCGCCACGAGCCCCGGAGACCGAACAGCGATGAAGGCCCTCGTCTGGCACGGCACTGCGGATATCCGCTGCGACACGGTTCCCGATCCGACGATCGAGGACGGGCGCGACGCGATCATCAAGGTGACCTCATGCGCCATCTGCGGCTCCGACCTGCACCTCTACGACCACTTCATGCCGGGCATGAAGTCGGGCGACATCATGGGCCACGAGACCATGGGCGAGGTGGTCGAGGTCGGGCGGGACAACAAATCGCTCAAGGTCGGCGACCGGATCGTGGTGCCGTTCACCATCATCTGCGGCCAGTGCGACCAGTGTAAGCGCGGCAACTTCTCGGTCTGCGAGCGCACCAACCGCAACGCCAAGCTCGCCGAGACCGCCTTCGGTCACACCACCGCGGGCCTGTTCGGCTACACCCACCTCACCGGCGGCTATGCCGGCGGCCAGGCCGAGTACCTGCGGGTGCCCTTCGCCGACGCCACCCACATCAAGGTGCCGAAGGGCATCCCGGACGAGAAGCTCCTCTTCCTCTCCGACATCTTCCCGACCGGCTGGCAGGCGGCGGTTCAGTGCGACATCCAGCCCGAGGACACCGTGGCGATCTGGGGCTGCGGCCCGGTCGGTCAGATGGCGATCCGCTCGGCGATCCTGCTCGGCGCAAGGCGCGTCATCGCCATCGACCGGGTGCCCGAGCGCCTGGCCATGGCGCGGGCCGGCGGCGCCGAGACGATCGATCTCGAGGAGGAATCCAACGTCGTCGCCCGGCTCAACGACATGACCGGCGGCAAGGGGCCGGAGAAGTGCATCGACTCGGTCGGCATGGAGGCGCATGCCACCTCCTCGCTCGACGCGATCTACGACCGCGCCAAGCAGGCGGTGATGCTGGAGAGCGACCGGCCGCACGTGCTGCGCCAGATGATCATGGCCTGCCGCCCGGCCGGCGTGCTGTCGATCCCCGGCGTCTATGGCGGCCTGATCGACAAGGTGCCGTTCGGCGCGGCGATGAACAAGGGCCTGACCTTCCGGATGGGCCAGACCCACGTCAACCGCTGGAGCGACGACCTGCTGCGGCGGATCGAGGAGGGGCAGATCGACCCGTCCTTCGTCATCACTCATACGGTCGGACTGGAGCAGGGGCCGGAGATGTACCGGACGTTCCGGGACAAGCAGGACGGCTGCATCAAGGTGATGATCCGGCCATGAGGGACTCGACCATGAAGCGCACCGTCGATCCCCGTTCCCGCTCCGCGCACGATGCGCTGGCCCGCGGCCTCGGCTGGTTCTCGATCGGCCTCGGCCTCGCCGAGATCCTGGCGCCCCGGGCCCTGTGCCGGGCGCTCGGCCTGGAGGGCCGCGAGGCCCTGATCCAGGCCTACGGCGCCCGCGAGGTCGCCACCGGCGCCGCGATCCTGATGAGCCACGACCCCACCCCGTGGATCTGGGGCCGGGTCGCGGGCGACGCTCTCGACCTCGCCACCCTGGCGACCGGCTTCGAGGGCGACAACCCCCGCGCCGGCACCCTGGCGCTGGCCACCGCGGCGGTGGCGGGGGTGACGCTCGCCGACATCGTCTGCGTCCAGGGCCTGACGGCCGACAAGCGGCCGGCGGCGCGGGGCGCCTACGACTACCACAACCGCAGCGGCTTCCCCCGCGGCCTCGCCGCTGCCCACGGCGCCGCCCGCGACTTCGCGGTGCCGCGGGACTTCCGCATCCCCGGCCCGCTGCGCCCCTGGCGCGACGGCCGGCCGGCGGCGTGAGTGCCGGCTCGGATCGCCCGACCCGCCGAACCAGCAAGTCTCGACGTCATCCCGGGGCCGCGAAAGCGGAACCCGGGATCCATAACCGCTGACGGTGCAGGATGAAGCGGAGCATCGCCCGCTCTGTCCGGTGACCTCGGCGGTTATGGATCCCGGGTTCCGCTGCGCGGCCCCGGGATGACGATGGAGGATTGCAGGTCCGTTGCGCCGAACGAGAAAGGGCCGCCTCGCGGCGGCCCTCCATCCCCGATCGGGGAAAACCCTTACTCCTTGTCGCCGCGATGGATGCCCTTGTCGCGGTTCTCCTTCAGGCGGCCGTCATCCGAGTGCTGCACGGTGCCCTGGTTCGGGGCATCCGGATTCTTGTGGTTGTGGCGGGTGTTGTCATCAGTATTGTGAGACTGAGACTGCTGCTTCTTGTCCGCCATATCCGTATCTCCCGTGATCTGCGGCATGCCGCGGTGAGTGTTTCGATAACATATGACCGGATGGGAGGTTCCTGATTGAATCGTACGACTGTACGGAGCCGAGCGCGACATTCTGCCGGTGCGCGTATGGTGTCGCAGGGGACTGGACGGATCTTGCTGTCGAGCCATGGCCGGCGAGCGAGTTTAGCTGATCGAAAGCCGTCGCGGCCGCCCACCGGTCCGCCCGCGCCCACGGTCCCGGCCGGATCGACGCCGTTGACGCATGAAATGGTCGGCCCTATCAGTTATAGCATTAGCTATAATGATGAGTCGTTGCGATGCGTCATGCCCGTTCCCCCGTCCCGCCCGGCGCTGCCGCCCTCGTACTGGCCTGTCTGGCGATCGGGCCGGGCATTCACCGCGCCCATGCCCAGTCCCTTCCCACCGCCGCCGAGAACCTGACTCCCGGCGACATCGACAGCGAGCACCTGTTCGGCTTCGTCGAGGGCAGCGACCTCGGCGTACCCGGCGAGACGGAGCTGGAATGGGAAACGAGCGGACGCCTCGGCAAGCGCCTCGGCCGCTTCCTCGCCGTCGACAGCGGCCTCGCCCTGAAGATGCCGCTGTCGAACGACTTCCGCCTCGCGCCGGGCCTCACCTTCAACGCCTACGACATCGGCGCCGTCGGCGACCCGGCCCGCACCACGGGCGGTTTCAACGGCGGCTTCCTCGAGACCCGACTGCGCCTGCTCGACCGCCGCGCCGCGCCGTTCGGCCTCACGCTCAGCATCGTGCCCGCCTACGGCACCGTCGATGGCGGTTCGGGCGCGTCCGCGCGCAGCTTCGGGACGGATATCGGTCTCCTGGCCGACCGCGAGCTGATTCCCGGCAAGCTGGTCGCGGCGGTGAATCTCGGCTTCGCCTTCTCCGCGACGCGGCTCGGCGCCACGGACGAGCAGGTCCGCGGATCGGGCATCGAGGCCGCCGCCGCCCTGTCCTACCAAGTCCGGCCCGGCCTCTTCGCCGGGGCCGAGGCGCGCTACGCCCGGACCTACGAGGGCCTGGCGCTCGGCCGGCTCGCTGGGGAGGCGGTCTATCTCGGGCCGACGCTCTACACGACCCTCTCGCCGCAGGCCTGGGCTTCGTTCACCTGGAGCTTCCAGGTCGCCGGCCGGGCGGCGGACGCGCCGGGCCCCCTCGACCTGTCGAGCTTCGACCGGCACCAGATGCGCCTGCGCGTCGGCTACAATTTCTGAGACGCGACGGATCGGGGGTGTCGCGACAGGTTCCGGTTGCCGTTGCGGGAGGCTCACGCTAGCATCATGGCATGAGCCCGACCATCCCGACGATGATCGTCCGAGGCCGACGCCGCGTTCGACGCGGTCGGCGGGACGGGGGCGTGTCGCTTCAAGCCAGCTAGAGCGGCCCCGCGCCGCTCGCTCGGCACCCCACACCGACATCGCGTCCTCCCGAGCCTCGCGGCCGTGGGCGCGGCGGGGCCTCACTGGCCTCGTGCGGTGGAGCCCGATCTCTCGGGGCCGGGGCTCGACAAGCCGAGCGAACGACCATGACGATTCTCGACCCGCCGCCGATCTGGACCGTGCCGGAGCCGTTCCGCACGATCTACACCCACGCCCGCACGGCGCCGGCTGGCCGCACCCTCTTCGTCTCCGGCCAGTTCGGCGTCGCGCCGGACGGGCGGATGCACGAGGACTTCGCGGACCAGCTGGGCCAGGCGATGGACAACGTCGAGGCGCTGCTCGTTGCTGCCGGCCTGGGGCTGGCGGACGTCGCCAAGGCGACCTTCTTCCTGACCCGCACCGGCGACCTGCCGGTGCTCGGCGAGGTGCGCCGGGCGCGCTGGGCGTCCGACGCGCCCGCCGCCGTCACCGTCCTCGTCGTCGCCGGCCTGGCGCGGCCGGACGCGCTGGTCGAGGTCGAGGTGACGGCCGTCGCGGCCGATCCGGCGGGACGCGGGCCCGGCCCACTGCGCCCGGCCACGAAGGAGGATGTGCCCCGGATCGAGGCGCTGGTGAAGGCGGCTTACGCGAAGTGGGTCCCGGTCATCGGGCGCGAGCCCGTGCCGATGAGTGCCGATTACGCCCTCGCGGTCCGCCAGCACCGCTTCGACCTGCTGGAACGGGACGGCGCGCTCGTCGCCCTGGTCGAGACGGTCCCGCGCGCCGATCACCTGTGGATCGAGAACCTCGCGGTCTCGCCCGCCCATCACGGGCAGGGGCTCGGCCGCCGGATGCTGCGTCACGCCGAGGATGTCGCGCGGGCGCTCGGGCACCCGACGGTCAGGCTCGCCACCAACCAGGCCTTCGCCGGCAACGTCGACTTCTACCGGCGGGCGGGCTTCACGGTCGAGCGTGAGGAGCCGTTCCGGGGCGGGGTCGGCGTCCATCTGGCGAAGACGCTCTGAACGGGACGGGCTCGGCCTTGCGCCGGCCCGTCCTCCCGTCGGGTGCTATCCCACCCCAGTCGGTCCATCGAGCGTCAGCCGCACCCGCCGCGCGAGCTCCATCCGCCGGTACGGCTTGTTGATGATCTCGAACTCGCTGCCGCCGGCATCCGTGCGCTCGATCGAGGCCTCGGCGTAGCCGGTGGTCAGCAGCACCTTGATCCGCGGCTGGCGCTCGCGGGCCGCGCGGGCCAGCAGTACGCCGTTCATGCCGCCGGGCATGATCAGGTCGGAGAACAGCAGGTCGACCTTGCCGCTGCTGTCGAGGAGGTCGAGCGCCTCCTCGGCGCCGTGGGCGACGAGCACCGTGTAGCCGAAATCGTCCAGGATCACCCGGGCGGTCTCGGCGACGTCCGTGCGGTCGTCGACCACCAGGATGGTCTCGGTGCCGGTCCGGTCGGTGGCCCGCGGGGCGGGGCGGCGCTCGGCCACGACGGCCTGGTCGGTCGCCGGGAAGAGAAGGCGCACATTCGTGCCCTGGCCGACCTCGGAGGTGATCCGCACCGTGCCGCCGGATTGCTTGGCGAAGCCGTAGACCATGGCGAGGCCGAGGCCCGTGCCGCGGCCCTCCTCCTTGGTGGTGAAGAACGGCTCCATCACCCGCGCCAGGATCTCCGGCGGCATGCCGAGGCCGGTATCCTGCATCTGCACCACCGCGTAGGCCCCCGGCCGCACCAGCAGCAGCAGGGCCATTTCGTCGTCGATGGTCAGGTTCTCGGTCCTGATCGTCACCGTGCCGCCGCCCGGCATCGCGTCGCGGGCGTTGAGCAGCACGTTGAGGAGAGCCACCTCGGCCTGGGTCGGGTCGATCCGGCAGTTCCACAGGTCGGGCGCGAGCTCGGTCTTCACGACGATGTGGTCGCCCAGCGTGCGCCCGGTGATCTCGTTCATGCCGCGCACGAGGGTGTTGAGGTTGAGCGCCCGGCCGTCGAGGCGCTGCTTGCGGGCGAAGGCGAGGAGCTGGTGGGTGAGGCGCGCGGCCCGGTCGGTCGCGGCGCGGATCGCCTCGCCCGCGCCCGTCAACCGGCTCGCGTCGATCCGCGGATGCTCGGCGAGCGCCAGCACCACGTCGGTGTAGCCGCCGATGACCTGGAGCAGGTTGTTGAAGTCGTGCGCGATGCCGCCGGTGAGCTGGCCCAGCGCCTCCATCTTCTGGGCCTGGTGCAGCGCCTGCTCGGCGTCGCGCCGACGCGACACGTCGAGCTGCGAGCCGAAGAAATAGACCAGCTCGCCCTTCTTGTCGTAGACCGGCGAGATGAACAGCGCGTTCCAGAAGGTCGAGCCGTCCTTGCGGTAGTTCAGGATCTCGGTCGCGATCTCCTTCCGCTCGGCGATGGCGCGGCGGACCTCCGACACCGTCTCGCGGTCGGTCTCCGGACCCTGCAGGAAGCGGCAATTGGTGCCGACCAGCTCCTCCGGCCGGTAGCCGGTCATGCGCAGGAAGGCCTGGTTGGCGAAGACGATCGGATTGTCCGGCTGGTGCGGATCGGTGACGATCATCGGCATCCGCGTCGTCTCGACGGCGGCGAAGAAGATGTCCGAATGGGTATCGTGGACGGCGCGCGGGCCGCGCGCGGTAACGGCAGGCCCCAGCCCGCCGAGATCCGGCTTCTCCGCTATGTCCGCCATCCGATACCCCCATGCCGCTTCTGAGCCACGCGGCACGCGGTCCGGCCTCAGTCACCCGCGATCAGATAGGCACCGGCTGCGAAGATCAACTGACCCCAAAGGATAGCGCACGATTTTCGGTAGCGCGACTTTGCCGCGGTTTTATTCTGGAACGAATTGATCCGAGTAGTGAGGGCCGGAAGAATCGCCCTCGTCTGGAACAAAGGCTTCGGGGCCGTCCCGGACAGACCCGTCATCTGCGATCGGACAGAGCCGGATGGCGGGTGATCCGGCCTCGCCCCGGCTCCGTCCCGCCCTCCCCGGGCGATCTTTGCCGTGGCGGCGAACCCTTCGCGGGGCTAGGCTCCTGGCGCCCGTTTCGCTTGCCCGCGAGGTTTCGATGCAGCCCGCCACCGTCCCGGACGTGACCTTCCACATCCGCGTCAGGAACGAGGCCCTCGGCGGCCCCAACCCGTTCGAGTGGAAGGAGCTCACCTCCGCCGAGGTGTTCGGCGGCCGCAACGTCGTGCTGTTCGCGCTCCCCGGCGCCTTCACGCCGGCCTGCTCCGACGACCATCTGCCGGGCTACGAGCAGCACGCCGACGATTTCGCGGCTCTCGGCATCGACCAGGTGGTCTGTCTGTCGGTCAACGACGCCTTCGTGATGTTCCAGTGGGCCAAGTCCAAGGGCATCGAGAAGGTGTTCATGCTGCCCGACGGCAATGCCGACTTCACGCGCCAGATGGGCATGCTGGTCAAGCGCGGCCGCCAGGGCATGGGGATGCGCAGCTGGCGCTACTCCATGCATGTCGAGGACGGCACGATCCGGAAGATGTTCGTCGAGCCCGGCTTTCGCGACGATCCGCCGGGCGTCGGCCTCGCGGTCTCGGATGCCGGGACGATGCTCGACTATCTCAGGAGCCGGTAGACGCTGCCGCCAGCACGATCCGCGCCGCGCTGCGGCTCGGGTCGTCGCCGTCGGGCAGCCGCATCGTGGCGTCGAGGCGGGCGAGCGCCGCCTCCTGCGCCGCCCGGGCCGGGCCGTCGGGCAGGAGAGGGGCTAAGGCCGCCGCCAGCCGCTCCGGCGTGCACTCGGCCTGGATCAGCTCGGGAATCGCGTTCTCGCCCAGGATCAGGTTCGGCAGCACGATCGTCGGCACCTGGATCAGGCGGCGCACGATCACCTCCTCGATCTTCGGAACCTGGTAGGCCACCACCATCGGTACGCCGGAAAGCGCCAGTTCGAGGGTCACCGTGCCGGAGGCGGCGAGCGCCGCGCGGGCCCGCCGGAAGGTCGCGAGCTTGTCGGCCTCGCCGTCGATCAGGCGCGGGCGCACGGGCCAGGCGGCGGAGAGGCGCTCGATCAGGGCGCGGTGGCGCGCCACCGCCGGCAGTTCGACCGTGAAGGCGTGGCCCTGCGCCTGCACGCGCGCCAGCGTCGCGCCGAAGATCGGCATCAGCCGCTCGATCTCGGAGCGGCGCGAGCCCGGCAGCACTGCGAGCACCGGGGAGGGGCCTTGGCGGGAAGCGACCTCGGCCGGGCCCGGCCGCAAGTCCCCCAGGCGCTCGATCAGCGGGTGGCCGACATAGGTGCAGGTGGGCCCGCCGAGCCGGCGATGGGCGTCGGGCTCGAACGGCAGCAGGGCGAGCACGTGGTCGATGTAGCCGCGCATGGTCTTCGCCCGCCACGGGCGCCAGGCCCAGACGCTCGGGCTGACGTAATCGACCACGGGGAGGTCCGGCACCTGCCGGCGCACCCGGCTCGCCACCGCGTGGGTGAAGCCCGGGCTGTCGATGATGACGAGCACGTCGGGACGGGCCGCCACGCAGGCCCGCACGGTCTGGCGGATGCGGCGCATCAGCAGGCGGATGCGCGCCGCCACCGCGAGGTAGCCGATCACCGCCACGTCCTCGAGCGGAAACAGCGACGCCATCCCCTCCGCCGCCATCGCGTCGCCGCCGACGCCGGCGAGGACGAGGGGCCGGTCGGAGAGGGCGCGCAGCGAGCGGATCAGCTTGGCGCCGAGCTGGTCGCCGGATTCCTCGCCGGCCACCAGCCAGACGGTGAGAGGACGGTCGGTGTCGGGATGCGCGCTCAACGGGCGGGCTCCGGATCGGGCGGTAACGGGTCGGGGGAGAAGGGATCGGGGGGCAAGCCGAGGAGGAAGAGGCCGAGCCGGTCGGCGAGCGCCACCGTCTCCGCCCGGTCGAGCACCAGGGTGTCGCCGGCCCCGACCGCGATGCCGAGGCAGCCCGCCTCCGCCGCGCGCTGGACCGTGCGCGGGCCGATCGCCGGCAGGTCGACGCGCAGGTCCTGGCCGTCCTTCGCGCGCTTCACCAGCACCATCCCGGCGGGCGGGCGCCCGAGGCCGAAGGGGCGGCGGGCGAGCGCCCGGGCCCGGGCCAGCATCCGGTCGGTGCCCTCCGGCCCCTCGACCGCCAGCACCCGCCGGCTCGCCACCACGGCGGCCTGGCCGACATCGTGCGGCGACAGGCTGGCGAGCAGCGCCCGGCCGGCCTCCACCGAGGCCTCCGCCGCCTCGTCCGGCCCGCTCGCCCCGAGGCGGCCTTGCGGCGCCATCAGGTTCGGCGCGAGGTCGCGCACCCCGAGGACCTGCAAGCCGTGCTCCTCCAGGAGCGCCAGCACGCCGCGCAGCAGATGGTCGTCGCCGCCCGACGCCAGCGAGCGCAGGGTCTCGCGGTTGCGGTAGGCGGCGAGCGTATTGAGGAGGGCGGCCGGGCTCGGCCGCGCCACGGCGCCGGCCAGCGTCACCCCGGCGGGCGCCCAGGCGGTCAGGGTGTCGAGGGCGCCGCGCACGTCGAGGAGGTCGACGGTGGCGTCGGCCCGACGCCGCGTCGCCGGGTCGGCGAAGCCCCGGATCGCCAGCACGCGGCAGGAGCGCCCGGCCCGGTCGAGGGAGGCGGCGATGAGGAGCGGCAGCCGGCCGGCCCCGGCCACGATCGCGACCGGGCCCGTCGCGGTCGAAGGCCGCGCCGCCGCGGCGGCCATCACACGGGGCTCGTCACGCAGGGCCCGGGGCCTCGCGCGGCGTGCAGACCGAGCGCTTGCCGCCCTCGCGGATGAAGGCGAGGATCTCCTGCACGATCGGGTGCTGGTCGAACTCCGTCGCCACGTCCTCGACCCGCTCCATCAGCGTGCCTTCGAGGGCGAAGAGCAGGCGATAGGCCTTGCGGAGCGCGTGGATCTCCTCGCGGGAGAAGCCGCGGCGCTGCAGCCCGATGATGTTGAGCCCCGACAGGTGGGCGCGGTTGCCCACCGCCATGCCGTAGGGGATCAGGTCGTTCTCCAGCCCCGACAGGCCGCCGACGAAGGCGTGCGCGCCGACCCGGGCGAACTGGATCACCGCCGCGCCGCCGCCGAGGATCGCGTAGTCGCCGACCTGGCAATGGCCGGCCAGCATCACGTTGTTGGAGAACACGACGTGGTTGCCGACCCGGCAATCGTGGCCGACATGGCTGTTGGCGAGGAAGGCGCACCCGTCGCCCACCACCGTGGTCAGCCCGCCGCCGGCGGTGCCGGGGTTCATCGTCACGCCCTCGCGGATCTGGCAATCGGCGCCGATCGTCAGGGTCGAGTCCTCGCCGCGGAACTTCAGGTCCTGCGGCGGATGGCCGATCGACGCGAAGGGGTAGATCCGGGTGCGCGGCCCGACCGTGGTGCGGCCCGCCACCGCGACGTGGCTCACCAGCCGCACCCCGTCCCCGAGCACGGCCTGCGGCCCGACATGGCAGAACGGCCCGATCTCGACGCCGGCGCCGATCACCGCGCCGTCCTCGACCACCGCGCTCGGATGGATCCGGGTTTCGGCCACGTCGCTCATTCCGTCACCAGCATCGCGCCGATCTCGGCCTCGGCCACCAGCACGCCGTTCACCTTGGCCTCGCCCTTGAACCACCACATGAAGCGGCGGTTGCTGGTCTTGCGCATATGGTACTCGACCACGTCGCCCGGCACGACCGGCTTGCGGAACTTCGCCTTGTCGATGGTCATGAAGAAGACCTTGCTCGGCTTGGCGTCGCCCTTGAGCTTGTGGGCGCAGCAGATCGCGCCGGCGGTCTGGGCCATGCCCTCGATCAGAAGCACGCCGGGAAAGACCGGGGCAGCCGGAAAATGACCGGTGAAGTGCGGCTCGTTGATGGTGACGTTCTTGATGCCGATGCAGCTCTCGTCCCGGTCGATCTGCACGATCTTGTCGATCATCAGGAACGGGTAGCGGTGGGGCAGGAGCTCCATCACCCGCAGGATGTCGGCCGTACCCAGCTCGGCAGGCATCTCGGTCATGGTGTCAGGCTCCCTCGTGGCTGCCCCGGACGTGATCCGGTCGTCGGTGCGCCGTCTTTGGCGAGAAGCGGCGCGGATGCAAGCGATTTGCGGCGGGAGCGCGGCGGACCGCCTCTTCCTCGGTGTCCCGGCCCGAGGCCGGGGACGTCCGGCGCATCGGCGCCGGCGCCCGGTCGGGCTTGCCGGCGAGATCGAACGCATCGTTCGACCTCGCCGGACATCGGATTCAGCCTTCGCCGGCCTCGTCGCGGGCACGCGCCGCGAGGTTCTTCAGCGTCGTCATCTCGCGGAACCACTCGCGCACCGGCTTGGCCGGCGTGCCGCCCCAGCGGGCGCCCGCCGGCACGTCCTTGTTGATGTTGCTCGATCCGGCGATCTGGGCGCCCATGCCGATGCGCAGGTGGCCCACCACCCCGACCTGGCCGCCGAGCACGACGTAATCCTCGAGCGTCGTCGAACCCGAGATGCCGACCTGGGCGACGATCACGCAGTGGCGGCCGATGACGACGTTGTGGGCGATCTGCACCAGGTTGTCGATCTTGGTGCCCTCGCCCACCACCGTGTCGCGGCTGGCACCCCGGTCGATGGTGGTGTTGGCGCCGATCTCGACGTCGTCCTGGACGATGACGCGGCCGACCTGCGGCACCTTGAGGTGGCCGCCCGGCCCCATGGCGAAGCCGAACCCGTCCTGGCCGATGCGGGCGCCGCCATGGACGATCACCCGATTCCCCAGGAAGGCGTGCAGCACCGAGGCGTTGGGCCCGACGGCGCAGCCCCGGCCGATCCGCACCCGCGGGCCCACGACGCAGCCCGCCGCCAGCACCGTCTCGGCGCCGATCTCGGCCTCCGGCCCGATCACCACGCCGGGATCGACCACCACGCCGGGTTCGAGCCGGGCGGTCGGGTGGACGAAGGAGCCCGGCGACACGCCGGTGGCGCCGAACAGCGAGACCGGGCGCGCCGCGCTCGGGAACAGCCGGGCCAGCACCGTCGCGAAGCCCCGGTAGGCCTGCGGCGTCACCAGCGCCACCGTGCCCTCCGGCACCCGGGCGGCGAAGCGCGGCGTGACGAGGCAGGCCCGCGCCCGCGTGGCGCCGAGCGCGTCGGCGTACTTGGCGTTGTCCATGTAGGCGAGGTCGTCGGGACCAGCGCTCTCGAGGGGGGCGGCCGCCCGGATCGCCGCCTCGCCGTCGGCGCCCGGCGGCAGCGCCGCGCCGGAGAGTGCCGCGACCTCGCGCAAGGAGACGGGACCCGCGAGGGGAAAGAAGACCGGTTCCGACATCGCCTGCATCCGCCTGAGCCCCGGCGGGCCGGCTCGGGCCGGACCGCCATCCTCCCGTCGAGGGGAGGGCGCCCGGACTAACCGGTCGGGGCGGAGGGCACAAACGAAAACGGCCGCGGAAGCTGCGCGCTCCGCGGCCGTCGGTCGATGCGGGGGCGCCGGCGGCGCCCCCGGATGGGGTCAGAAGCGCGAGCCGCCCGAGAAGCGGAAGGCCTGCGTCTGGTCCTTGCCGACCTTGCCGTAATAGGTGCCGTCGGCGCCGAAGACCTTCTGGCCCTCGTCCTTCGAGAGGGCATAGGCGTAGTCGAAGCGGATCGGGCCGAGCGGCGAGTTCCACAGGATCGACGCGCCGACCGACGAGCGGATCGTGGCCTTGTCGCGGACGTTCACGCATTCCGGCTCGACGCCGATGGTGAGTGCGTTGAAGTTGCAGGCGCCGCCCGGGGCGGTGCCGTTGATGAAGCCGTCGCGGTTCACGTCGAAGGCGCGGCTGCCCTTGTAGCCGAACAGCGTACCGGCATCGGCGAAGACCGCGCCCTTCAGGCCGAGATCGCGGGGCAGACCCCAGATCGGGAACTGCACCTCGACCGAGGCGCCGACATAAGTCGTGCCGCCGATCGCGTTCGAGCGGGCGTCCGCCGAGCCGACGTCGCGCGGGCCGATGCCGTTCGGCGCGAAGCCGCGCACCAGCGACGGGCCGAGGAAGAACTGGTCGGTGACGCGCAGGGCATTGCCCTCGGTCGGCAGGACGTGGCCACCCTGGACCTTCACGAAGCCGACGACGTCCTCGTACAGCTCCTTGTAGTACCGGGCCTCGCCGGTGACGCGGAAGAACTTCGAGTCGCCGCCGATGCCGGCATATTCGGGCTTCAACTCGCCGTAGAAGCCGTTGCGCGGCAGCTGCAGGTTGTCGAGGGTCGAGTAGGCGAGCGTCACGCCGGCGAGCGAGGTCAGCGTCGAGCCGACCGCTTCCTTGAGCGCGATCGAGGCCTCGCCGTCATAGGCGCAGTTCGGGTACTGCGCCAGGCCGCCGACGTTCTGGCCGTTGATGATCGTACCCGGATCCCAGGTCTTGGTGTAGCCCGGGATCGGGAACGAGCAGTCGTTGTACGGCCGCTTGAGCGTGTTCGGGATCTTCAGGTCGGTGTTGTAGATCGAGTAGCGCAGCGTGATGCCGAACTCCTCGGTGATCGGCAGGCCGAGCCGGAGCTGACCGCCGACCACGTCGGTGATGTAGCGCGAGTAGCGGGTCTGATCGCTGTACTTGTTGAAGACGTCGAAGCCGGCCGCCAGGCGGTAGCCGAGGAAGTACGGCTCGGTGAACGAGAAGTCGACGCCGCGGGTGTACTGGCCGGCGGTGCCGGCGAGGCGGACATACTGGCCGCGGCCGAGGAAGTTCGACTCCGAGACCGAGACCTCGCCGATGATCCCGTCCGCCGTCGAGTAGCCGCCGGCGACCGAGAACGAACCGGTCGGTTGATCCTCGACGTCGATGTTCACGACGACGCGGTCGGGGGCGGAGCCCGGCTCGTTGGAGAACCGCACCTTCTTGAAGAAGCCGAGGCCGTTCAGGCGCCGCTCGGCCCGGTCGACCAGGACGCGGTTGTAGGCGTCGCCCTCGGTGAGGTCGAGCTCGCGCCGCACGACGTAGTCGCGGGTGCGGGTGTTGCCGCGCACGTTGATGCGCTCGATGTAGACCTTCGGGCCGTCCTCGACGATGTAGCCGAGGGCGACGGTGCCGGTGGCGCGGTCGCGCTCGCCGGTCGGGCGGACCTGCGCGAAGGGATGGCCGGCGCGGGCCACCGAGGTGGTGACGCCGGTGAGCGTCTTCTCGACGTCCTCGGCGTTGTAGACGTCGCCGACGCCGGTGCGCAGCTCGTCGCGCAGCACCGTGCCGTCGACGCCCGGGATGCGGGAATCGACCGAGACCGCGCCGACGCGGTACTGCTGGCCTTCCTCGACCGTGATGGTGATGATCCAGCCGCCGGCGGCGTCGTCGAAGCGCGAATCGGCCGAGGCGACCCGGAAGTCGGCGTAGCCGTTCTTCAGGTAGTAGCGCCGGATCAGGTCGAGGTCGTTGGCAAGGCGGTCGGGATCGTAGACGTCAGAGGTCTTGACGAAGCTGAGGAGGTTCATCTCCGACAGCGTCATCAGGTCCTTCAGACGGCCGTCCGAGTAGACCTGGTTGCCGACGAAACGGATCTCCTTGACGCCGGTCTTGTCGCCCTCGTCGATCGCGTAGACGACGTCGACGCGGCCGTTCGGCAGGTCGACCGTGCGGACCGACACCTTGGCGAGGCCGCGGCCGGCCCGGCGGTAGACCTCGCGGATGCGCTCGAGATCGGAGTTGACCGTCGCCTGGCTGTAGGGGCCACGCGCCTTCGACTCGACGATGCTCTCGAGCGTGCCCTTCTCGACCTTCTTGTTGCCTTCGAAGAAGACGCGGTTGATCGTGTTGTTCTCGCGCACCGACACGACGATGCGCCCGCCATTGTGCGCCACGCGCACGTCGGAGAACATCCCGCTGGCGATCAGGTTGCGGCGGCCCTCCTCGGGCGACACGCCGACCACGTAGGAACGGACCGTCTCTGCGTCGATCCGGGTGTTGCCCTGAACGACGATCTGCTGCGCGAAGGCGCTGCCGCTGGCGGCGATGGTGGCGGCCATGACAATGGCGCCTCTCGCCGACGCACGCCGGCGCTTACCCGTCATCGACATCATCAAATGGCCCGTCTCATTTTTTACCGGCGCGGATTCACACCCGCGGACGATCACACTCTCGCGAGTGCGAAGGCCCCTGGTCCTAGCCTCGCTTCTATCGGGAATCCCCGGCGAAGCAAACGCCACGCTCCCGGCCGAAGGGGATTTTGCCCACACGTTGCCTTCCGGTCACGGGCGCCATCCACGCCTTTCGCCCGTCAGAGTCAGCGCGCGATGAACGGTCCGTCGGGGCCAACGACCCGGAATGGCACGCATTTTAAGAAAATTGTCGGCATCCACGAAAAGAGCCGCCCGCGCAGTGCGGGCGGCTCTCTCCGGCCTGTGGAAGAGGGATTTTGGAAGGGGAGGGAGGTGTCAGGTGCCTCGGTTGAACGCGGCGCCGATGTGCAGGATGTCGTTCCAGGTCGCGAACAGCATCAGCATCAGCACCAGGGCGAGGCCGATGCGGAAGCCGATCTCCTGCGCCCGCTCGCTCAAGGGACGGCCGCGCACGATCTCGACGGCGTAGAACATCAGGTGGCCGCCATCGAGCATCGGCACCGGGAAGAGGTTGATGAGCCCGATCGACACCGACAGGACCGCGATCAGCCCGACGAGCGCCCCGATGCCGCCGACCTTGGCGGCCTGGCCCGAGACCCGCGCGATGCCCATCGGGCCCGAGAGCTGGTCGGCGGATTCGCGGCCCGTGACCAGCTTGCCGATGTAGCTGAAGGTGCGGTCGACGACGAAGTAGGTCTCGAAGACGCCGATCCTCAGCGAGTCGAGCGCGCCGTAGCGCACCAGCTTGACGTCGGCGGCGTCGCGCGGGCCCTGGATGCCGAGCCGCCCGATGCGCTGGGTGCCGAACGGGGTCTTGTCCTCGTAGACGTCCGGCGTCGCGGTGAGCGGGGTGGTGACCCCGCCGCGCTCCACCGTGAAGTCGAGCCGGTCGCCGGCGGCGCCCGAGACGGTGCGCTGCATGTCGGCGAAGTTGGCGATGGGGCTGCCGTTGATCGTCAGCACGACGTCGCCGGCCTGGAAGCCGGCCCGGTCGGCCGCGCTGCCGGCCTGCACCGCCGAGACCCGCGGCGCCACCTCGTAGCGGCCGGTGGCGTAGACGGCGCCGGCGAAGACCGCGATGGCGAGGAGGAAGTTCGCGATCGGCCCCGCCGCCACGATGGCGACCCGCTTCCAGACGTTCTGGGCGTGGAAGCTGATCGCGTGGTCGGCCGGGTTCATGCGCGCCATCGCGTCCGGATCCGGCACGCTGGCGCCGTTCATGTCGCCGACGAACTTGACGTAGCCGCCGAGCGGGATCGCCGAGAGCTTCCAGCGCGTGCCGCGGCGGTCGTTGAAGCCGACGATCTCGGGGCCGAACCCGATCGAGAAGCTCGTCACCCCGACGCCGCACCACCGCCCGACCAGGAAATGGCCCATCTCGTGGATGAACACCACGACGGTGAGGACGAACAGGAACGGCACGATGTAGCCGAGCAGGTTCGTCGTCGCGCCGCCGACGACGTTGAGCAGATCCATGGTCACCTCGATGCGGCGCGGCGGGCCCTCCCTGGCCCGGCGCGGCGCCTTGCCGATCCCCCTTCATACAGAGTCCCGGGGACGGCGAACAGAGCGCGAAACGACCGAGGGTTAACTTAACGGAAGGTTAAGCTCCCGGTCGGGCGGCCAGGGCCTCCCGGCTCCAGCCGCGCACCTCCTCGTCGATGGCGAGCGCCTCCTCGACGTCGGCGGGCGCGGCGGGGAAGCGCGAAGCGAAGTGCTCGCAGGCCCGCTCGACCAGGGCGGCGATGTCGTAGAACCCGATTTTTCCGGCGATGAAGGCCGCGACCGCGATCTCGTTGGCCGCGTTCATCACCGTCGGCTGGGCGCCGCCGGCGGCGAGCGCGGCCTTGGCGATGCGCAGGCAGGGGAAGCGCTCCTCGTCCGGGCGCTCGAAGGTGAGGCTGCCGACGCCTGCGAGGTCGAGGGGCTTGCCCCGGGCGATCGACAGCCGCTCGCCGAGGCCGAGGCAATGGGCGATCGGCACCCGCATGTCGGGGACGTAGAGCCCCGCCGTCACCGCGCCGTCGCGCCAGGTGACGAGGGCGTGGACGATCGATTGCGGATGCACCACGGCGTCGAGGCGCTCGGCCTCGATGCCGAACAGGTGGTGGGCCTCGATCAGCTCCAGCCCCTTGTTCATCAGGGTGGCCGAATCGATGTTGATCTTCATGCCCATCGACCAGGTCGGGTGGGCGGCGGCGTCCGCCGCGCTCGCCGCCGCGATCCGCTCGCGGCTTGCGGTCCGGAACGGACCGCCCGAGGCGGTGATGGTCATGCGGGTGATGTCGTCGACCCGGCCGGTGCCGATCGACTGCTCGAGCGCGTTGTGCTCGGAATCCATCGGCAGGATGCGGGCGCCGTATTTCTTGGCGTCGCGCATGAAGGCGTCGCCGGCGCAGACCAGGCTCTCCTTGTTGGCGAGCGCCACGGTGCGGCCCTGGCGGATCGCCGCGCAGGTGGGGCTCAGGCCCGCCGCCCCGCTCACCGCTGCCACCACGAGGTCGGCCTCCCGGGTCGCCGCCTCGATCACCGCCGAGGGGCCGGCGCCGCAGGCGATGCCGGAGCCCGACAGGGCGTCGCGCAGGGCCGGACCGGCATCCGCGTCGGCGATCGCCGCGAATCCGGCGTTCAGCTCCCGGGCGACGCGGGCGAGGGCCTGCGCGTCGCGGCCGCCCGCCACGGCGCCGACCCGGAACCGGTCGCGGTGCTGGTCGAGCAGGTCGGCGGTGGAGCGCCCGATCGAGCCGGTCGCACCCAGGACGGAGACTGTGAGGGTCATGACGATCCCGTGAGAGTGAGGCCGACGAGCAGGAGGCCGGCGAGGAGGGCCGCGGCGAAGAAGCCGTCGAGACGGTCCATCACTCCACCATGGCCCGGGATCAGGCGGCCGGAATCCTTGGCGCCGTAGGCGCGCTTGAGGGCCGATTCGGCGAGGTCGCCGCCCTGGCTCATCACCGAGCCGAGGGCCGAGAGGCCCGCCGCGAGGGGGATCGACAAGGCCTCGGTGGCGCCGAGATGACGCGCGCCGGCGGCCACCGCGCCGCCGACGACCGTCGCGGCGAGAAGGCCGCCGCAGAAGCCCGACCAGGTCTTCTTCGGGCTCACGGCCGGCCACAGCTTCGGCCCGCCGACGGTGCGGCCGGTGAAGTAGGCCGCGATGTCGGTGGTCCAGACCACCCCGAACAGCCAGAGCGGGCCGGCGAGCCCGATGCGCGGATCGTCGCGCAAGAGCACCGGTACCAGGGCGACGACGAGGGCGCAGGCGAGGCTCGCCGGCGCCCAGACCCGCCCCGAGGCCGGCCGGGCCAGCAGCGCCAGCAGGGCGAGGCCGGCGGCGACGGCGCCGACGAGCCAGGGGAGGGGGGCGGCGAGCCGCGCGCCCGCCACGACGCCGAGGAGGACGAGGCCCGCGATCGCCAACAGCGGGCGGTGCGGGCTCGTGCGGGTGATGGCGAGCCACTCGCCGACCACCGCGAGGCCGGCGAGGAACCAGATGACCGCGAAGATCCAGCCGCCGTTCAGCGTCGCGCCGAGGACGAGGAGGCCGAGCACGATCCCCGAGACCGTGCGGGCGCCGAGCTCCGTCGCGGGCCAGGCCGGCCGGCCCGTCCCCGGGCCGGTTCCCGGCAATCCCGTGCCGGGCGCCTTCATGCCGTCGCCCGCCATCACCCCGCCCGGGCGCTGAGACCGCCGAAGCGGCGGTCGCGGTTCTGGAACTCGCCGATCGCCGCCTGGAAGGTGGCGTGGTCGAAGTCGGGCCAGAAATCCGGCACGAACACGAACTCGGAATAGGCGGTCTGCCAGGTCAGAAAGTTCGACACCCGCTGCTCGCCGGAGGTGCGGATGACGAGGTCGGGATCGGGGATGCCGTCGGTGTCGAGGGCGCCCGTGAGCGCCGCGGCGTCGATCGCGTCGGGCGTCAGGCGCCCCTCGGCGACCGCCGCGGCGAGCGTGCGGACCGCGCGCAGGATCTCCTGGCGCCCGCCGTAATTGAACGCCACCACGAGGGTCAGCTTGGTGTTGCGGGCGGTGCGCTCCTCGGCCTCGCGCAGGAGGCCGGCGATGTCGCCCGGCAGGCCGTCGCGCTCCCCGATGATCCGCACCCGGACGCCGTTGGCGTGCAGGTCGGCGAGGTCGCGGCGCACGAACAGCTTGAGCAGGCCCATCAGGTCCGCCACCTCGGCGGCGGGCCGGCGCCAGTTCTCGGAGGAGAAGCTGTAGATGGTGAGGTAGGGGATGCGCAGGTCGATCGCCGAGCGCACGGCGCGGCGCACCGCCTCGACGCCGCGGCGATGGCCCTCGACCCGCGGCAGCCCGCGGCGGGCGGCCCAGCGGCCGTTGCCATCCATGATGATGGCGACGTGTTTCGGCATCGTTCCGCCGGAGGAGGGCCCGCCCGTCGGGTCGGGGCAGGCCGCCGGGCGGCCGTAATCCTGGGACTCGTCCCGGCCTGCCTCCAGCAGGGTCACCGTCTCGCTGTCGCCTGCCATGCTGGCCCCGACCCCGGCGGAGCCGTCTCCCGGCTCCGCGCTCCCCACGCGCTCGTTTCCACCATGCCGGTCCCAAGTCAGACCTGCATGATCTCCTTCTCCTTGGACGCCAGGGTCTGGTCGACCTCGGCGATGTGCTGGTCGGTCGCCTTCTGGACCTGGTCGGCCTGGCGCTTCTCGTCGTCCTGACTGATGGCGCCGTCCTTCTCGAGCTTCTTCAGGTGGTCGAGGCCGTCGCGGCGGACGTGGCGGACCGCGACGCGGGCCTCCTCGGCGTATTTGTGCGCGACCTTGACCATCTCCTTGCGGCGCTGCTCGTTCATCTCGGGGATGCGCAGGCGGATGGTCTGGCCTTCCGTCATCGGGTTGAGGCCGAGGTCGGATTCGCGGATCGCCTTCTCGACCGCCGCGACCATGCCGCGGTCCCACACCGACACGCTGAGCAGGCGCGGCTCCGGCACGCTGATGGTGGCGACCTGCGCCATCGACATCGCGGCGCCGTAGGCGTCGACCTGGATCGGGTCGAGGAGCGAGGGGGTGGCCCGGCCGGTGCGCAGCGAACCGAGGTCGTGCTTCAGGGAGTTCAGCGCGCCCTGCATGCGCCGCTTGATGTCGTTGAGGTCGAAGGGGGGAGGAGTGGGCATTCCTGCGCGTCCCGAAGCATCTGGAGGAGAAAGGGGAGTTAGGGCGCGCCCGTGCCGGGTCCGCCCTGATCCGGCTTCAATGAACCAAAACCCGACCTGCCGCAAATCGTCAGGCGCGGCAGGGTCCCGGGTGCGGCGCCCGCTCAGAGCGCTTCACGATCGCGCTGCCATCGCGAGGCTCTCCAAGTCTTTGTTCCGGCGCATTTTCTTCGACGAAACGGCATCCACTTCGTCGGACAATGCTCTAAGGCGCCACCAGGGTCGAGGGCGCGGCGCCGGTGAGGATCGCCGTCACCGAGCTCGGCGCATGGACCGAGCCGACGATCAGCGGCAGGCCGCCGTCGCGGGCGAGCGCGAAGGCGGCGGTGTCCATCACCTTGAGGTCGCGGGCGATCGCCTCGTCGTGGCTCAGGCGCTCGTAGCGCACCGCGTCGGGATTGGTCTTCGGATCGGCCGAATAGACGCCGTCGACCTGCGTGGCCTTCAGCACCGCGTCGCATTTCAGCTCGGCGGCGCGCAGCACCGCCGCGGTGTCGGTGGTGAAGTACGGGTTGCCGGTGCCGCCGGCCAGGACCACGACCTGCCCCTTGTCGAGGTGATGCAGGGCCGGCTGGCGGGCATAGGTCTCGCAGATCGTCGGCATCGATACCGCCGACATGGTGCGGGCGGTGACGCCGGCGGCGTTGAGCGCGGTCTCGAGCGCCAGCGAGTTCATCACCGTCGCCATCATGCCGAGCGAATCACCCGTGGCGCGGTCGATCCAGCCGGCGGCCGAGACGCGGGCGCCGCGGATCACGTTGCCGCCCCCGACCACGAGGGCGATCTGAAAGCCCGCGCCCACCGCCCGGACGATGTCGTCGGCGAGCGCCGCCAGGGTCGGCGGGTGCAGCCAGTAGCCGTCGGGCGCCGCCAGCGCCTCGCCGGAAAGCTTCACCAGCACGCGGCGGAAGGGGGTCGGACCTGGCTCCGGCAGGGCGTGTTCGGGCATGGGCGCTCCTCTGGCCGCCCGCGAGGCGACGGCTGTCGGCGTCGAGTGTCGTGACGAGTCGGCCGGGTTCTAGCCTGTCGATCCCGGCCCGTCGAGGCGCCGCCGGATCGGAATCCGCGGCCCGACGTAGCGGAAGCCGGCCACGAAAAAGGGGGCCCGCCCAGGCGGAACCCCCTTCCTCGACCCTCGCGCGAGGCTGGCCTCGCGCGATGCGTGGCTGATTCGATCAGCCCTTGGCCGCGGCCGCCACCTCGGCGGCGAAGTCCGGGGCCTCTTCCTTCTCGATGCCGTCGCCCAGCCCGTAGCGGACGAAGCCGGTGAGCTTGACCGGGGAACCGGCCTTGCTCTCGGCCTCCTTGAGCACCTGCGAGACGGTCTTCGACGAGTCGTGCACGAAGGGCTGCTCGAGGAGGGTGACCTCCTTGTAGTAGCTCTTCAGGCCGCTCTCGACGATCTTGGCCATCACGTGGTCGGGCTTGCCGGCGTTCTTCTCGCGCAGGATGTTGCTCTCGCGCTCGACCGTGGCGGCGTCGACGCCCGAGGCGTCGAGCGCCACCGGGTTGGTCGCCGCGACGTGCATGGCGATCTGGCGGCCGAGCTGGCTGAGGACAGCCACGTCGCCGGCCGATTCGAGGGCGACGAGCACGCCGATCTTGCCGAGACCCTCGGAGACCTGGCCGTGGACGTAGGACGCGATGACGCCCTTCTCGACCTGCAGCTTGGCGACGCGGCGCAGGGTCATGTTCTCGCCGATGGTGGCGATCAGCTCCTGCAGCTTGTCCTTCACCGTGGTCTCGGCGCCGGGGAAGTGGGCGGCCTCGAGGGTCTCGATGCTGTCGCCGGCGGAGAGCGCCAGCTTGGCAGCCTCGCGGACGAAGGCCTGGAAGCCGTCGTTGCGGGCGACGAAGTCGGTCTCGGAATTCACCTCGAGCACCGCGGCGTGGTGGCCGGCGGACTCGACCGCGACCAGGCCCTCGGCGGCGACGCGGCCGGCCTTCTTGGCGGCCTTGGCGAGGCCCTTCTTGCGCAGCCAGTCCACGGCCGCCTCGAGGTCGCCGGCGGTCTCGTTGAGGGCCGACTTGCAGTCCATCATGCCCGCGCCGGTCTTCTCGCGCAGCTCCTTGACCATCGCTGCCGTGATGTTGGCCATCGTGGGATCCTCTCGATTGGCGCCCCGGCGCCCCTGGAGGGGCGGTGCCACCGCGGGGGCGGCGCCGGTCGGCGGATAAAGGGAGCCCGGCGCCGTGGCGGCGCCGGGCTGTGCAGGGCGTCAGGTTCGCGGAACGCTAACGCGCCCCGCCTGCGATCCGTCCCGGGATCACGCGGCCGCGGCGGCCTCGACGAAGCCGCGGGCCTGGTTCACCCAGCCGTCGCGCTCGAAGCGGCCGTTGAGCTTCAGGTCGCCGTCGACCTTGGCGACGTCCTCGGGGCTCATCGCGGCGATCTGCCAGTAGTGGTAGATGCCGGCGTCGTTGAGCTTCTGCACCAGCTGCGGGCCGACGCCCGTGAGCTTGGTCAGGTCGTCCGGCGCGCCGCGGGGGGCGGCCAGCAGCTCGAAGGGCTCGCCGACATACGGCTCGGTGACGTCGACCGGCACCACCTCGGGCTCGTTGGCGAGCGCCGGCAGCTCCTCGGCCATCGGCTCCTCGGACTCGCCGAGGTCGATGCCGAGCGCGCCCTGGCCGCGCGAGATGCCGTCGATCGCCGCGCGGGCGACGAGGTCGCAGTAGAGCGCGATGGCGCGGCCGGCGTCGTCGTTGGCCGGGACCACGTAGGTGATGCCGTCCGGGTTGCAGTTGGTGTCGACGATGGCCGCCACCGGGATCTTGAGGCGGTTCGCCTCCTTGATCGCCAGCTGCTCCTTGTTGGTGTCGATCACGAACAGCAGGTCGGGCACGCCGCCCATGTCCTTGATGCCACCGAGCGCCTTCTCGAGCTTGTCCTTCTCGCGGGACAGCATCAGGCGCTCCTTCTTGGTGAGGCCCTGGCCGCCGCCGGCGAGGGTCTCGTCGACCTTGCGCAGGCGCTGGATCGAGCCCGAGATGGTCTTCCAGTTGGTCAGCGTGCCGCCGAGCCAGCGCGAGTTCACGTAGTACTGGGCCGAGCGCTTGGCCGCGTCCGCGATGGTGTCGGCCGCCTGGCGCTTGGTGCCGACGAACAGCACCCGGCCGCCCTTGGCGACGGTGTCGCTCACCGCCTGCAGCGCCTGGGCGAGCGCCGGCACGGTCTGGGCGAGGTCGATGATGTGGATGTTGTTGCGGGTGCCGAAGATGTACGACTGCATCTTCGGGTTCCAGCGGTGCGCCTGGTGGCCGAAATGCGAGCCGGCCTCGAGCAGCTGGCGCATGGTGAAGTCGGGAAGGGCCATGGTCTGTGTTCTCTCCGGTTCATCCGCCGCGGAGGAGCGACCGGCACCTTCAGGCGACCGGCCACCGGAAACGCCTCATTCAGGCATGAGGCCGGCTCCGCGTGTGGGATGGGCGGGCCTTTATCCGATCGGGGGTGGGATGGCAAGGCGGCGGGCAGGGGCGTATGCAGATCGCGCGGACGGTCGTTCCAGGATGGAAGCAGTCGTCATGGTGGCTTTCATGGGGGTTCATGGTCTTCAGAGGGGCTTCAACCGACGGGGCGGGAGAATGTACGTCGGTTTGTCGCTCGCCTCCCGTTCGTAAAAATGTGACAGGTGAAAGATGATCAGCGAGTCGACGACTAGTATTATTTACGATGATGAAGAGATAAGGGTTATATGGGCTCCTGGAAAATCGGATGTTTTGGCGATTACGTTCGGCGATTTGATCAGCCCGGCCTCCGGGCATAATTTCTTTGCAGATACCCCTCTCAGGAAACTGGGTATCTCGGCGATCGGCATCATGTCGAAATCCGATAACTGGTATCCTGCTCGAAACATGCACGCCGCCGCTGCGATCATCGGCGAGATCGTCCGCGATTACAACGTCCGCGTGACTTACGGCGGGTCGATGGGTGGATATGGCGCAATCAAGTTTTCGCGCCTTCTCGGTGCCAGCCACGTGATCGCACTGTGTCCGCAATGGTCGATCGATGCGGCCGAGTGTGACGGCTTCGATCCGGGATGGACGATCCACTATCGCCCGGCCATGAGTGGCATGGGCATCCGCGAGCCGGACGTCTCGGGCAAGATTTTTGTATTTTATGATTTATACAATAAAACTGATGCGCAACATTGTAGGATGATCAATATAAATTGTAGAAACGTGCAGTTCATAAACGTTCCCTTGTCTGATCACTACGTGACAACGATCTTTGCCGGAACGGCCAACCTGGACCATCTTTTCAGGTCGTGCATCCGCGCCGATCTGACGGCCTTGCGTCGCTTCAGCCGCCAGACACGCAAGGAGCATGTGCTCTGGCAACACCGCTGGCTGCGCTATGCGCTGAGGCGCTTCCCTACGGCCGGGATCAGGTTCCTTCTCGAGCCTCATCATCACTTCAGCCTGCCCGGCAACTGGACGCGATTGATCGAAATCCTCACATTCGTCGTTGACGATGCGGGTTCCGAAACGGCGGAGCATGTCTACCGGCAGGTCTGCCCGCTCATTCCGGACCCAGCCGAGCAATATCTGGTATCGGTGTATTTCGGCGGCCTAGTCGGACGTCGGGCACAGCTGAGAACATTCCACGGTTCGACCGTGATCTATGACCTGTCACGAAACAGGATGGCGCATACGCGATACTCGCTCCGATCCTGGGAGGTGCCGGTTAACGTGGAACTCACCGGATCCGCCGGAATGCTGTATGCTGTCGTCAACGGTATCAGATTCTACATGGCCGTCGCGGCCGATGGCGCCATAGGCTTCGGTCCGCATGGCGGCTCTGTTCCCACGCGCTTCGATTTTCGGAAATTGCCCGGTTCACGGGGATTTTGCATGGCAAGCAATAATAAATTTCTGAGCTCGGAAACATATCGAGATATATATTGCAATCGTGACGAAGCAAAAGAGTGGGAGGAATTTTTCTTTGATATATAAATTGGCTATTTTTGATTATTTATTTCTCGTAAATATTACACGGAGCCTGAGAAAAGACTGTTGTAATCTTGATAAATTCTGAATTTTCGGTCCTGACGACGAGTGCTGGAGATGCAACTTCCGCTGGAATTTCTAGAAGCTTGCATCCTCCGGCGCGACCATCGATGTCCATGGGGATGGCGGCGCGGCCTTCGGCTTCGCCCCGCTGGACACCACGGTGGAGCACGCCTGGAGCGTTTACTTGCTCATCGTCAAAAGCGCCGGTATACGTGCGCGACGCCGACGTTTGGTATGCAGGCTCTACGAGATTAAAGATGGTTTCAGAAGAGTACGTCATATCTATTGTCGATCGCTATATGTCCGAGAAGGAGGGCGGCCGTGAAGGCGTCGTTTCCGAGGTTGCGGCTAAACTTGCTGACCCCGAGTGGGCGCTAGTTCCGCTCCGACTCATTATCGTATTGCGTGACCGCCACCTCTTCAAAGAAGTTGCGCAAATAGCCGACATGATCTTGAAGCATGGCGGCGTTTCCGAAGAGGTCGCGTTCGATATATGCTGGAACGCCTGTATTGCAGGTCACCCTGAACGGGTCGTCGATCACTTGCAGCGGTCATTCGAGCGCGGCGTGCTGAGCGGTGATCAGATGCTGTTTCTGTCGGTACAGCAGACGCGTGTCGGCAACCACGACAAGGCAGGTGAGGTGCTCGACGCCGTCGAGCGGCAGTTCGGGCATTTAAGGGATGAAGTCGAGATACACCGTCAGTTTTTTGATTTTTATAAACATTACCCTCCTGATATCGCGTGGTCGCTGTTTAAGGATGTCAAAAGCAAGTTCGCTGCTGCCAGCATCGATGCGGTCGAAAGAAATATCCATCGCGCTCTGGACGAGAAAAGACCGTTCTTGTTGCTGCGCCTTGGTGACGGAGAAGGATCCGTCATACGAATCGATAAGGATGATACAAATAAATATGACGCCTATTACACCGCCAACCAAAAAGAATTTCTAAAAATCTGGTTTGAGGATGAATCGGTTGGGGCGAGCGATCGCTTCGACAAGGTCATCGATGATTTCAATGACGTCATTCAGAATGCCGACATGATCGGTGGTATCTATGATGCTGCGATCATGCACGAATATAGGTTGGGCTCGCGTCGCGGGATCGCCTGGATCGTAAACACGATGCGGAAGGTGCTCTTGCTGGCGGAGCGCGATCCCGATTGGGCGTCGCGGACATCGATCCATCATCTCGGGCTGCATTACGACCTGCTGTTGAGCGGCACGCTCGCGCGATTGCTGCAAGGCCGCCCCCATGTCGGCGTCGTGAGTTGTCAGAGCGAGTTGCCCGCTGCCTTGAAGCGGACCTACGGTATCGGCGAGGTCGAGTTCTACAAGGTTCCCGGCGAACAGATCCACCGGGCCACGCTTGGCGACTCTGCGGTCGAAGGCGCTCATTGGCCGGACCGATTCTTCAAGTTGTGCGAAACTTTCGATCGTGGTGCCGACCGCCGAGGGCAGCTGTTTCTCGTCGCCGCGGGCATGCTCGGAAAGGTCTACGCGAGCAAGCTGAAGGCGGCGGGAGCCGTCGTTCTCGACATCGGCGCCGTCGCCGACCTGTGGATGGGAAAGATCACAAGGACGTTTCCCCACCTGCCGGATGAAGTCGCGTTGCGGCTCGATCCCGACGAGTCACTGACGGTGGTGCAGGTCGGCGGGATGTCGGACCTGTCGCTCGGCCAGCAGACTCAGTCCGCGGGTGGTGCGCTGACAGTGTTCGAGCCGAACCCCGAGCGGTATGAGCAGACGAAGGCCTTCTTCGCCGAGCAGGGATTGAAGGTCTTGCTGATCGGCAAGGGCTTGTCCAATGCGAGCGAAAGCCGGCGGTTCTACATTGCCAAGAGCCTCGGCTGCAGCTCCGTCCTCGAACCGAACGACGAAATCCTCCGGCGGTATTCCGTCGGCCCGGCTTTCCGGACGGTCCATTCGATTGACGTCGACTGCGTGCGGTACGATGAGTTGCTGGCGGAGGGGGGCGTCTCAATGCCGGATGTCCTGCTCCTAAGCGCCCAGGGATTTGACAGCGAGATCCTGGATGGGTTCGGGGACACTCTCCGATTTTGCCTCGGCGTGAAAATCAGGACTTATCTGTACGAGGTGTACAAAAATCAGAAGCTGATGCCCGATATCGTCAAGCAGCTCGATCGATATGGTTTCATCTTGCGCCGAATGGCCCCTAACGATAATTTCGACGGAGGTATCGTTGAGATCGATGCCTGGTTTACCCGGCCGGTTTGGCAGTTATCAGGCTTAAGCGACGAACAGAAAACAAAGTTTAAAACCCTGGAGCGCGCCTGGAATTTGCCCAGCCAGCGCATCATGTTCTCTGAGGCTCAGTTCAGCTGACGTCAGTGGCCCGGGATATTGACGCGTCAATGCGATCTCGGGCCAGACCGAAACCGATGGGACCACGGATCCAGCTCGAGTTTTCGACGCCGAGCCTAGATGTTCGAGGCCTTGACTCGGCGATAATACGAGAGCGGAATCAACAATTGCTTTCTTGTGATCGTTGATATGGACTAGTTTTCTTCGACGGCTCCGGCGCCATTTCCGTGTCACAGCTGCGGCAAGGCGATATCGATGCCGTCGAAACATTTCGAGGTCGATCGGTGCTCGCTGGAAAAATCGCGGCTACCAAGTGTTTTCGTCCGTCAGGGCTCCTTGAAGCCGAATTCGGGCACGCCCTCCTCGTTGCCGTAATATTTATACGGCAAAAACTTCCCCGACATCTGCATCTTCACGCGATCACCCTTGTTGTTCGGTTCCCGCTCCATTGTCATGTTGAAGTCGATGGCGGACATGATGCCGTCGCCGAACTCCTCCTGGATCAATTCCTTCCAGGTGGTGCCGTAGACCATCACCAGTTCGTAGAAGCGGTAGATCAGCGGGTCGGTCGGCGGCATGTGCGGGATCGAGCCGCGGTAGGGCGCCTCGTTGAGCATCCGCTCCTCGGCGGCCGAGAGGCCGAACAGGGCGGCGGCCTTCGCGGCTTGCGCTTTCGGCAGCTTCATCTGGCCCATGCAGGCGGCAGTGATCAGGATCGGCGAGATCCCGCCGATCTCGTCCTGGATGTGCTTCCAGGTCCAGCCCTTCTCGCGCTTGATGTCGAGAAGCTTCTCCGTGAGGTCTTCGCGCTTCATGGGCTCTCTCCCTGGACGAGGCTGCACCGGCCGTTCGCGACCGGGGTGGGTCAGCATTGGCAACGGGCGTGCCACGGAGAGATGCGTGGAGAGCCGGAGTCGTGCGGCCTAGCGCCGCCGCTCGCACAGGGTCTTGACGTAGGTGCCCGGTTCGGTGCCGCGACCCGAGCCGGCGGCGATGGCGGGGCCGAGCAACATGCATTCCTGCGGCGAGTGGGCCGGGTGGGTGATGACGTCCTGCGCGGTGTCGCGGGTGCAATCCTGCGCCGCCAGGGACGAGGCGCAGATCAGCGTGACGACGAGGATGGTGGGCAAGGCGGACCTCCCGGGTGCGGGAGGCGGAGAAATAATGCCGGAACGGCGGCCGCCCACTGCGCGAGTGGCGCTATCTTGCCTCAGGGGGAGGGCGTCCACGCGGCGAGCCGCGCGACGAGGCGGCGGGCGACCTCGTTCTTCGGCAGGCTCGGCCAGGTCTCGAGGCTGCCGTCGCGGCCGATCAGGTGGACGGAGTTGCTGTCGCCCCCCATCACGCCCGTCGCCGCCGAGACGTCGTTGGCGACGATGAGGTCGCAGCCCTTGCGGGCGATCTTGGCCCGGGCATGGGCGATGACGTCGGTGGTCTCGGCGGCGAAGCCCACCACCAGGGGCGGACGGCCTTCGGTCCGCCGGGCGACCGTCGCCAGGATGTCGGGATTCTCGGTGAGCGCGAGGGGAGGGGGGCCCTCCGGTCCCTTCTTGATCTTCTCCTCGCCGAGGCGGGCCGGGCGCCAGTCGGCGACGGCGGCGGCGAAGACCGCGATGTCGGCGGGCAGAGCCGCCTCGACCGCCGCCAGCATCTCGCGGGCGGTCTCGATCCGCACCACCGTGACGCCGGGGGGATCAGCCAAGGTGACGGGGCCCGAGACCAGGGTCACCCGGGCGCCGGCTTCGGCCGCGGCGGCCGCGATGGCGTGGCCCTGCTTGCCGGAGGAGCGATTGGCGAGGTAGCGCACGGGGTCGACCGGCTCGTGGGTCGGTCCGGAGGTCACCAGCAGGTGGCGGCCGGCGAGAGGTAGCGAGCCCTGACGCCCGTCCGCCGATGGGGTGCCCAGCAGGACCTCCACCGCGTCGGCGATCTCGTCCGGCTCGGCCATCCGGCCGGGACCGGTCTCGGCCTCGGCCATCCGGCCCACATTCGGCCCCACCACCGCGACGCCGTCGCTCGTCAGCAGCGCGAGGTTGCGCTGCGTCGCCGGATGCAGCCACATTCGCACGTTCATCGCCGGGGCGATCAGGATCGGCAGGGTGGTGGCGAGCAGCACCGTCGAGGCGAGGTCCGGCGCGTGGCCGCCGGCCATGCGGGCGAGCGTGTTGGCGGTGGCCGGCGCCACCACCACCGCGTCGGCGTCGCGGGCGAGCCTGATGTGGCCGATATCGGCCTCGTCGGCGCGGTCGAACAGGTCGGTATGGGCGCGCTGGCCGCTGAGCGAGGCGGCGGCGAGCGGGGTGATGAATTCCTGCGCGCCCTTGGTCAGCACGCAGCGCACGGACGCGCCGCGCTCGCGCAGGCGCCGGATCAGGTCGAGCGACTTGTAGGCGGCGATGCCGCCCCCGATGACGAGAAGGATCCGTCTGCCGTCGAGGGCGCCCATCCGTCTACACCGTCACCTGCGTGCCGACCTCGACCACGCGCCCGGTCGGGATCTGGAAGAAGTCCGTCGCGTCGTTGGCGTTGCGGGCGAGCGTGATGAACACCCGGTCCTGCCACAGCGGCATGCCGGATTGCGCAGCCGGTCGGATCGAGCGTCGCGACAGGAAGAACGACGTCGCCATGATGTCGAACTTGAAACCCTGCTTGCGCAGGAGCGCCAGGCCCTTCGGAATGTTCGGCGATTCCATGTAGCCGAACTTCATCACGACCTTCCAGAAATGCGGCCCCATCGGCTCGATCCGGACCCGGTCGGAATCGTTGAGGCGCGGCAGGTCGATGGTCTTGACGGTGAGCACGACGTTCTTCTCGTGCAGCACCTTGTTGTGCTTCAGGTTGTGCAGGAGCGCCGCCGGGGCGGTCTCGGGATCGCTGGTGAGGAACACCGCGGTGCCGCGGACGTGGTGCGGCGGGCTCTTCTCCAGCATCGCGACGAGCTCGGTCAGCGGTACGTCGGTCTTGCGGGTCTTGTTGAACAGGATGGTGACGCCGCGCACCCAGGTCCACATCAGCACGACGAGGCAGCCGGCGAGGATCAGCGGCATGTAGCCGCCCTCGAACACCTTGAGCAGGTTCGAGACCAGGAACAGCAATTCGACCGCGATGAACGGCACCATCGCGGCGCCGGCGGCGAGCGGCGACCACTTCCACACCCGCCACAGCACCAGGAAGGCGAGGCCGGCGGTGATCAGCATCGTGCCGGTGACGGCGATGCCGTAGGCCGAGGCGAGGGCCGAGGAGGAGCGGAACAGCACCACCAGGATCACCACGCCGAGCATCAGGAGCGTGTTGATCTGCGGCAGGTAGATCTGGCCCGAATGCGATTCCGAGGTGTGGCGGATCTCGAGGCGCGGCAGAAGGCCGAGCTGCACCGCCTGGCGCGAGAGCGAGAAGGCGCCGGTGATCACCGCCTGGCTGGCGATGACGGTGGCGGCAGTGGCGAGCAGCACCATCGGCAGCAGGCCCCATTCGGGGACGAGCTGGTAGAACGGGTCGGTGACCTCGGGGTTGGCCAGGACCAGGGCGGCCTGGCCGAGATAGTTGACCGCGAGGGCCGGGCCGACGAGGGCGATCCAGGCGGTCTGGATCGGCCGGCGGCCGAAATGGCCGAGATCGGCGAACAGGGCCTCGGCCCCGGTCACCGCCAGGAACACCGCGCCGAGGGCCACCAGCGCGCCGGTGCCGTGGCCGAGCAGGTAATGCACCGCGTGCCAGGGATTGAGCGCCCACAGCACCTGCGGCGTGCGGGCGATGTGCGGTAGGGCCGCGAGCATCAGCACCGAGAACCACACCAGCATGATCGGGCCGAAGAACGTCGCCATCTTGGCGGTGCCCCGGCTCTGGACCAGGAACAGCGGCAGGATGATCGCGATGGTGATCGGCAGGACGTAGTGGTCGAGGGCGGGGGTGACGAGCTTCAGGCCCTCCACCGCGGACAGGACCGAGATCGCCGGGGTGATGATCGCGTCGCCGTAGAACAGGGCGGCGCCGAACAGGCCGAGCATGAACACGATGTGCGAGCCGCCCAGCGCCTTGCGGGCGAGCGCCATCAGCGAGAGGATGCCGCCCTCGCCCTTGTTGTCCATCTGCAGGAGCAGGATGACATACTTGATGGTCACGATCAGCACGAGCGCCCAGAGCAGCAGCGAGACGGTGCCGAGCACCTCCTCGCCGGTCAGCACGCCGTCGGCCCGGCCGGGGCTGAGCGCCTCGCGGAAGGCGTAGAGCGGGCTCGTGCCGATATCGCCGTAGACGACGCCGACGGAGCCGAGAAACAGGGTCCAGAAGCTCGCCTTGGCGTGGCCGTGGCCCTCGGCCTCGTCGACGCTGCCGGCCTTGGTCGGCGGGCCGCCGCTCGGCGGGGTGAGGGATTCGGGCGGCGCGACGGGTCCGCCCGTGGGTGCGGCTGACTGTGTCATGTCTGTTCGGGGATGTGCCCGCGAGCGGCCGGGATGGCCGCCGAGCGCGCTGATGGGCCGGGTGGCGGGCCTGATCCTTGGGCATCTTCCGACGAAGTGGGCATCGGTTCGTCGCAGAAAATGCAGCAATTCAGAGTCAGCGGCCCGGCGCGTCCGCCGGGCCCGATTGTGGCAGGATTGTAGCACGGGCCCGGAGGGGCGCAAGGCGGGGCGCCTGTCCCTCCGTCAGCCGGCCGTCAGCCCGCGCTCATGCGTCACTCGGCGGCGCTGCGGCGACCTTGGCCGAAGCGGCGCTCGATGTAGTCGATGACGATGCCCTCGAAGTCCTTGGCGAGCGTCGGGCCGCGCAGGGTCATCGCCTTCTTGCCGTCGATGAAGACCGGGGCGGTCGGGGTCTCGCCGGTGCCGGGCAGCGAGATGCCGATATCGGCGTGCTTCGACTCGCCCGGCCCGTTGACGATGCAGCCCATCACCGCGACGTTCAGGCCCTCGACGCCCGGATAGGTCTTGCGCCACTCGGGCATCGAGGTGGTGATCCAGTTCTGGATGTCGCGGGCGAGCTCCTGGAACACCGTCGAGGTGGTGCGGCCGCAGCCCGGGCAGGCGGCGACGAGCGGCACGAAGGTGCGGAAGCCCATCGTCTGGAGCAGCTCCTGGGCCACCTTCACCTCGACGGTGCGGTCGCCGCCCGGCTCCGGGGTGAGCGAGTAGCGGATCGTGTCGCCGATGCCCTCCTGGAGCAGCACGCCGATCGCCGCGGAGGCGGCCACGATGCCCTTGGTGCCCATGCCGGCCTCGGTCAGGCCGAGATGGATGGCGTAGTCGGAGCGGCGCGCCACCTCGCGGTAGACCGCGATCAGGTCCTGCACGGCCGAGACCTTGGCGGAGAGCACGATGCGCTCCTTCGGCAGGCCGATCTCCACCGCCCGGTCGGCGGAGAGGAGGGCGGATTGCACCATCGCCTCGCGCATCACCGCGCGGGCGTCGCGGGGACGGGCCGAGTTGGCGTTCTCGTCCATCATGTGGGTGAGGAGCGCCTCGTCGAGGGAGCCCCAGTTGGCGCCGATGCGCACGGCCTTGCCGTAGCGGGCGGCCTGCTCGACGATGGTGCCGAACTGAAGGTCCTTCTTCTCCTTGAAGCCGACATTGCCCGGGTTGATCCGGTACTTCGCCAGCGCCTCGGCGCAGGCCGGATGGTCGGTGAGGAGCTTGTGGCCGATATAGTGGAAGTCGCCGACGAGCGGGACGTGGACGCCGATGCGGTCGAGCCGCTCGCGGATCTTCGGCACGGCGGACGCCGCCTCGTCGCGGTCGACGGTGATGCGCACGACCTCGGAGCCGGCGCGCGCCAGCGCGGCGACCTGCGCCACGGTGGCGTCGATGTCGGCGGTGTCGGTGTTGGTCATCGACTGCACGACGATCGGGGCGCCGCCGCCCATCACCACCGCGCCCTCGCCCTCGCCGATCCGGACGCCGACGGTGCGGTGCCGGGGGCTCGGGCCGGCGATCTCGGGAGCGGCGTCCGCCGGGGCGGTCGCGGCGAGGGCTTCCATGGCTTCCATCGGATACCTTCGGGGGTCGTTCGCTAGAGTCTTGAGGGTCGCTTCAGTCGCGGCGTGACAACCGTCTAGAGCATTTCCGGGCGTGGTGGAAATCGCTTCGTTCCGCGCATCACGGCGGCCGCGGTCGACGGCCCGCGCCGGCGGATCCCGGAATGCTGCGACATCCTTGCCAAACCCCTCCCGGGAGCGTCGCCGCCGGGATTATCCCGGCCTGCTGCACCGTCTTAGCTGAGGGTGACGATCCTACGCGTCAAGCGCGTGACGCTGGGCCATCCGGCGCGACGTTGCGGCGCACCATTTGCTTTTGCAATGCAGCACACCACATCCCGGGACATGACGGACACGACCCTACCCCAGCAAGCGGAGTCCCGCGGGGCGAACGTTCCCGACGCGGCTCACGACATCGCCGGCCTTGCCGCCTGCGGCACGCTCCCGGAGGCCCCCGGCCAGCGTCAGGCGGCCTCCGGGCCGCTCGGGCCTCAGGCGGCCTCCGGGCCGCTCGGGCGCGGCCTCGTCGGGCCCCGGGCCGAGAAGCCGATCGCGCTCGCGCTCCAGGGCGGCGGCGCCCACGGCGCCTTCACCTGGGGCGTGCTCGACGCCCTGATCGAGGACGGCCGCCTCGCCTTCGAGGCGATCACCGGGGCGAGCGCCGGCGCCATGAACGCCGTCGTGATGGTCGACGGCTGGCTGCGCGGCGGCCCAGATGGGGCGCGCGAGCGCCTGGAGGCGTTCTGGCGCGAGGTCAGCCTCGATGCCGACCTGCCGCAGGCGCAGCAGACCTTCGTCGACGGGGTGATGAGCTTCTGGAAGAAGACCCCGGTCGGGGCGTTCTGGAACGCCGTCGCCAGCCCGTACGCGACCAATCCGCTCAACATCAATCCGCTGAAGCGGGCGCTCTCCGATACGGTGGATTTCGAGGCGTTGCGCCGGGACGGGCCGGCCGACCTGTTCATCTCGGCCACCAACGTCTGGACCGGCAAGCTCGCGGTGTTCGAGCGGCCCGACCTCACGGTCGACCACGTGATGGCCTCGGCCTGCCTGCCGACGGTGTTCCAGGCGGTCGAGATCGACGGCGTGCCGCACTGGGACGGCGGCTATCTCGGCAACCCGCCGCTCTATCCCCTCTATCACGGCGCCCGCTCGTCCGACATCCTGCTCGTCCAGATCAACCCGGTCGAGCGCCGCGAGACGCCGCGCAGCCCGGCCGAGATCCGCGACCGGCTCAACGAGATCACCTTCAACGCCAATCTCTTACGCGAATTGCGGGCGATCGACTTCGTCGACGACCTGATCGGCGACGGCGTGCTTGGGCGCTCGAACGCCTACAAGCAGGTGCTGCTCCACCGCATCGACGGCAGCGGCTCGGCCCTCGACGACGCCTCGGCCTCCTCGCGCCTGCGGGCGCAGTGGCCGTTCTTCCTCCACCTGCGCGATGCCGGGCGGGATGCCGCAAAGGCGTGGCTGGCGGAGAACTACGACGCGATCGGGCGCGAGAGCACGCTGGATCTCAAGGCGATGTACGCCTGAGGCGCGACGCCTCCTGAACCCTCCCCCCTCCGCGGGGGAGGGTGGCCTGCGGAGCAGGCCGGGAGAGGGGCAGCGCGACGCCGATCCAGGTCGGCGCCCGTCAGAACGGTTCAGTCATTTTCGGAAGCGGCGTCCCCTCTCCCGACCCCTGCTGACGCAGGGGCCACCCTCCCCCGCAGAGGGGGAGGGTTTTTGCACGCGCGTCCAGCCTCTCCCTCCGTCAGACTTGACGCCCTAAAATATTAGTGCACCAATGGATGGAAAGCGCGGAGCGATCCGTGGCCGATCGAGGGCCGGCAGAGCCCAGACGGAAAACGGGGGAAACATGACGATCACACGCCGCAACGCGGTCGCGGGGCTCACGGCCGGGGCGGGGTTCGCCCTCACGGGCCGGGCCCGGGCCGAGCTGGCCCTGCCGAAATCGCCCGTCGTCGTCACGGTGGTCGACGTCGCCGGCAACCTGGCGCTGACCCAGAAGGCGATCGAGGCCTATCGCCGCGCGAAGCCCGGCATCGTCTCGCGCTTCGCCTTCACCAAGGCGCCGGCGCCGGAACTGCCCTCGAAGCTCAAGGCGCAGCAGGCCGCCGGCCGGGTCGACATCGACCTCGTGCTGACCGGCACCGACGGCATCGCCGCCGGCATCGAGCAGAAGCTCTGGGTCGATCTCAAGCCCCATGCCGGCCAGCTGCCGAAGCCCGACGACATCTACCAGCCCGCCGCGCTCCGGCTGAACGGCCTGGCGCAGGGCCAGGGCCTGTGCGTCGCCTGGTACCCGTCCGGCCCGCTGATCGAGTACATGCCCGAGCGGGTGAAGACGGTGCCGACCACCGCCGAGGAGCTTCTGGCCTGGGCGCGCCAGAACAAGGGCAAGTTCATGTATGCCCGCCCGGCCAACTCCGGCCCGGGCCGCACCTGGATCATGGGCCTGCCCTACATCCTCGGCGACAAGGACCCGACCGATCCGGACAAGGGCTGGGACAAGACCTGGGAGTACCTGCGGGCGATCGGCGAGACCGTCGACTACTACCCGGGCGGCACCTCGCAGACGATGAAGGAACTCGGCGAGGGCAGCCGCGACATCATCGTCTCGACCACCGGCTGGGACATCAACCCGCGGGTGCTCGGCGTGGTGCCGGCCGAGGCCAAGGTCGGGACGCTGAAGAACTTCCGCTGGGTCGCGGACGCCCATTACATGGCGGTGCCGAAGGGCGTGCCGGACGAGAAGCTCGCGGTCATCCTCGACCTGATGGCCTTCCTGCTCCAGCCGGCGCAGCAGGCCTACACCTACGACGAGGGCTACTTCTATCCCGGCCCCGCCGTGAAGGGCGTCACCCTCGACATGGCCCCGCCGGAGAGCCGCGCGGCGATCAAGGAGTTCGGCCGGCCGGAATACGACCGGATGATCGCCGAGCACCCGATCGAGATGCCGCTGGATCCCGACAAGCTGGTGGTGGCCTTCCGCCGCTGGGACGAGCAGGTCGGCTCCGGCAAGAAGCGATAGCACCGCGGCCGGAGCCCGAAAGAGGCGACAAAACCAAAGACCTGACGCAGGACCCGATCGCAACGCGATCGGGTCCTGCTTCGGCGGGAGGAGAGGAAGCGGATGGCACGCCATCACGAGGCGCCGCAAGACTTGCGGCTGAGCGGCTTGAGCCGCCGGTTCGGCGCGATGACCGCCCTCGACGGGCTCGACCTGACGATCCGGGGGGGCGAGTTCATCGCCCTCCTTGGGCCCTCGGGCTGCGGCAAGTCGACGGCGCTCAACTGCATCGCCGGGCTCCTGCCGCTCACCGGCGGGTCGATCCATCTCGGCGAGCGCCGCATCGACCGGCTGAAGCCGGAAGAACGCGGCTTCGGCATGGTGTTCCAGAGCTACGCGCTCTTCCCGCACATGAATGTGGCGAAGAATGTCGGCTTCGGCCTCACCATGCGGGGTGTGAAGGGGCAGGAGGCCGCGCGCCGGGTCGACGACGCGCTGGCTCTGGTGCGGCTGCAATCGCAGGCCGCCAAGCTTCCGGGCCAGATGTCCGGCGGACAGCAGCAGCGCGTCGCCATCGCCCGGGCGATCGTGATCGAGCCGCCGGTGGTGCTGATGGACGAACCGCTGTCCAACCTCGACGCCAAGCTGCGCCTGGAGATGCGGGCCGAGATCCGCCGCATCCACGACGCCATCGGCTCGACCACGATCTACGTCACCCACGACCAGGACGAGGCCCTGTCGATGGCCGACCGGATCGTGGTGATGCGCGACGGGCGCATCCGCCAGGTCGGCACGCCGGAGGATCTCTACGAGCGCCCGGCCCACCCCGACGTCGCCGACTTCATGGGCTACCGCAACCGCCTGCGCGGCCGGGCGGTCGCGGTGGACGGCGCGCGGGCCGAGGTCGAGGTCTGCGGCACCCGCCTCGCCGGGACTCTTCGCGAGAGCGTCAGCCCCGGCGCGCCCGCCGTCGCGGCGATCCGCCCGGAGGACCTGACGCCGGCCGCCGAGGGGGTGCCGGTCCGGGTCGCCAGCATCGAATATCGCGGCCGGGCCTTCTTCGGCACCGCGGTGGCGCAGGACGGGACCGAGCTGTTCTTCCGCTCCGACCGAATGGTGGCGCAAGACGAGAGCTTACGCCTCGCCGCCGCCTCGCCGCGGGTCCTGGTCTTCCCCGGGGAGGCAGCGTGACCTCGGCCTCGCTCCCCACGGCCGCCCCGACGACGCCCCGGGCCGAGACGCCGCCGCTCGCGGTGCGGCTCGCCGCCCGCGGCCTCGACGGCACCACGCTCCTCGTGCTGCCGGCGTTGCTCGCGATCCTCGGCCTGTTCGTCTATCCCTTCGCCTACGGCCTCGTGCTGTCGCTGCAGCCGAAGGCCGGGGCCTGGTGGGCGAACTACGCCCGCTTCTTCTCCGACGCGTTCCTCTACGACACCATCGGCGCCACCCTGCGCCTCGCGCTCCCCGTCACGCTGCTCAACCTGGCGCTGGCGGTGCCGATCGCGCTCCGCGTGCGGCTGATGCGGCGCCAGCGGCTCCTCACCACCATCCTGGTCCTGCCGATCACGCTGGGCACGGTACTGGTGGCCGAAGGCCTGCTCAACTTCCTCGGGCCGCAGGGCTGGTTCAACCGCTCGCTGGTCTGGCTCGGGCTGATCGGCGGCCCGCTCAAGCTCACCAACAACTACTGGGGCGTCTTCGCCTCGCTCCTCATCACCGGCTTCCCGTTCGCGTTCCTGCTGACGCTCTCCTCGGTCACCGGCATCGATCCGGCCCTGGAGCAGGCGGCGGCGACGCATGGCGCCAATGCCTGGCAGCGCTTCACGAAGGTCATCCTGCCGCTGATCCTGCCCGGCCTCGCCGTGACCTTCTGCCTGTCCTTCGTCCAGGCCTTCTCGGTGTTTCCGTCCGCGGTGCTGCTCGGTGCGCCGGCCGGCGCGACGCGGGTGATCTCGATCGCGGCCTACCAGGCGGCGTTCGAGGAATACGACTACTCGCTGGCCTCGGCGATCGCGATGATCATGGGGGCGGTCCAGCTCGCCATCGTGGGGCTGCTGCTCTGGGGCCGCACGCTCCTCTATACCGGCCCGGTCGGAGGCACCAAGGGATGATCCGCGACACCGGCCTCGGCTCCCGCCTGTGGCGGATGGCGGTGTGGTCCGTCACGCTGCTGTTCTGCCTCAACCTCCTGGCGATGATCGCCGCGGTGGTGCTCAACTCCTTCGCCACGCGCTGGCTCGGCACCTGGCTGCCCCTCGGCTTCACCACCCGCTGGTATTCCGCCGCCTGGGACGAGTTCCAGCTCGGCGACGTGCTGGTGGTGACGCTCCAGGTGGTGTTCCTGGTGGTGTTCCTGTCCGGACTCCTCGGGGTCACGGCGGCCTACGCGCTGGCGCGGCGCGACTTCCCGGGCAAGCGGCTGGTGATGCTGGTCTTCCTGCTGCCGCTGCTCGTGCCGCCGATCACCTACGGCATCCCGCTCGCCACCGTGCTCTACCAGGCGGGGCTCGCCGGTACGCTCTGGGGCGTGGTGCTCGCCAACCTCGTGCCGAGCGTGCCCTTCGTGGTGCTGGTGATGATCCCGTTCATCGAGCAGATCGATCCGCGCATCGAGGCGGCGGCCCGGGTCTTCGGTGCGGGCACGCGCCAGCTCTTCCTGCGGGTGCTGCTGCCGCTGCTCATTCCCGGCATCCTGGCGGCGCTGCTGCTGGTGCTGGTGCGCACCATCGCGATGTTCGAGCTGACCTTCCTGGTCGCCGGGCCGACGAGCCAGACGCTCGTCGTGGCACTCTACTACGCGGTCTTCGCCGCCGGGGTGCGGGCCGGGCAGTCGATCGACGCGATGGCGGTGGTCTACATGGCCGTCACGCTGGTCTGGCTGGTGATCGCCCTGCGCTTCGTCAACCCGACGCAGATCGTGGCGCGATCGAAGCAGCAGCAGGGGGCGCATTGAAGGGGGGCGACCCGAGGCTCTGTTTCGGGCCCGGCAAGGGGGCGAGGCTCCAGGCGCGAACCCGATCGGCTTGACCGTGCGAGGGCCCGGATCGGGTGGAAGGCGAACGGTCGCGAGTGTCAGAGCCTGTTTGATCGGCCCCTACAGGATCAACACCCTCCTGGTCATTCCGGGCTCCGCTACGCGGCCCCGGAATGACACAGAGATTGTCAGAACTGTCGACCAAGCCAAACAGGCTCTCATTGTCTTGTACTATGCCGAGAGCCGTCGGTCAGGGGCCGCGTGCATTCCCGTCGCGATGCCGCCGAGACTCAGGCACGCCGCTTCCGGCCCGATCGCCGCGTATCGACCTGGAACGGCGTCGGCGCCGCGGCCAGGATCGGCTTCCAGGTCGCGCTCCAGTCTTCGAGGGGAGCGGGATCGGACGTGTGGACGAGGTCGAGGAAGGCGAGCCCGACCTCGGCGGTGGCCCGCTTCACCAGGGGGTTCAGCGGCCCGCCGTTCCGCAGCGAGCGGTCGGTGAAGACGTTGTGCGGACCGCCCTGGAACACGACCAGGGCCTTCCGGGGAGTCGGGATCGCCGCGTAGACGTCGATGCGGTCCTGGACGGGCGAATAGCGGCCCGGGATGCGGATCGTGTCCTCCGTCGTGGTGATGTGGAGCGTGGGGACGTCGACCGACGCGAGGACCGCCGCGAGGTCGGTCTCGCCGTAGAAGGGCGGCGCCGAGATCACGATGCTCGCCGTGAAACGCGGGTCCCGGAAGCCCAGGGGCTGCCCGTCGCGGATCACCTGCGCGCCGGTGAGGAGCAAGGTGGTGTTCGCCCCGAAGGAGTGCCCGGCCGCGACGATGCGCCTGCGGTCGATGGCGGCCTGGAACGGGCTGTCGCGCCGCAGCAGGCGGTCGAGGCCGAAGCTCACGTCCCGCGTCCGCGCGATGGCCTCGCGCTCGTCCGCCGCGCCGCCGAGGCGGTCGAGGAGCATCAGGGGGTTGCCCTGCCACAGCGTCTCGTCGCTGCCGACGTGCTGGATGTGCAGGCTGGCGACCCCGCGTGCCGACCATCCCTCGCCGAGGTAGCTGTAGCTCTTCCGGGAGCCGCCGAGGCCATGGGAGAAGACGACCAGCGGAACCGGACCCGTCCGGGTCGAGGCGGCCGGCCAGTAGAGCCGGGCCGGCACCACACGGTCGCGGGCCGTGTCGACCCACTCGAAGTCGATCACCTGAGCCTCGTCGGACGCCGGCAAAGCCAGGGCCGTCCGGCCTGGGAGCAGGCTTCCGGCACCGGCCGTCAGCACCATGGCGCCGAAGCGGCGGCGGTCGAGGCCGCGGGCGGCCGCCCCGGTGGCGGTGATCGGCCGGGATGGAGTGGCGTCGGAGATGGTCATCGATGTCTCGCAGGAGCCCGGCTGTCGGATCGCACCGGCCAGAACCGTGCGGCTACGGTTTGACGCCGGCGGGTCCGGTCGTCTGTGTTCCCTCGCACGGTCACGGGACGGGATCGCGGTCCCTTGCGGACAGTCGAGACGCTGCCGTCGAAGGTCCGGATGGGGGCAAGAGCAGCCCCCCGTCGCCGGAGCCGGTCGGGCGCCGACCCGGGCGGCCGATCTTCTCATTCCCGGAACCGCCACACCCCCGTCCGCTTGATCTCGGCATCCTCCAGCGCCCGGGTCACCGGCACCGCGTAGGTCGCGAGAGACTCCAGCCGGTCCTTCGGCAGGTAGGCGCGGCCGGGATCGCCGAGCAGCACCCGGGCGCCGCGGGCGTGCAGAGTGGCCAGCCAGTCGCCGACCCGGGCGGCGAGGTCGCGCTCGTAGAAGATGTCGGCGGCGAGCACGCAATCCCAGCCCTCGTCGCGGCCGATCAGGTCGGCCCCCTTCGCGGTGATGCGCCCTGCGACGCCGTTCTCGGCCGCGTTGAGGCCGATCGCCGCGAGAGCGAAGGGATCGAGATCGCTCGCCTCGACCGAGGCCGCCCCCGCCATCGCCGCCGCGATGGCGACGAGGCCGGAGCCGGAGGCGAAGTCGAGCACCCGGGCCCCCGCGACCGTCTCGGGATTCTCCAGAACGTAGGCGGCGAGCGCCTGGCCCCCGGCCCAGGCGAAGGCCCAGAACGGCGGCGGCAGGCCGATCTCGCCGAGTTCCTCCTCGGTGCGGCCCCACAGCTCCGTCGCCTCGTCGGCGACGTGCAGGCGGATCGCGGGCGCGTGCGGCACCGGGCGCAAAGCGGTATGGGCGCGGACGAAGTCGACCGGATCCATCAGGCGAGCTCCGCGTAGAGCCGCAGGAGGCGGGCCGTCACCGCGGCCTCGGTGAAGCCGCCGGTGATGATCCGGGCCCGGGCGGCCGCCCCCATCCGGGCGACGAGGGCGGGATCGGCGGACAGCCGCACCATTGCGGCGGCGAGGGCCTCGGGATCGTCCGGCGGCACGACCAGCCCCTCGATCCCGTCCCGCACCAGGGTCCGGCAGCCCGGCACGTCGGTGGTGAGGATCGCCCGGCCGCTCGCCGCCGCCTCCAGGAGCGCCCGCGGCAGACCTTCGCCGCCGCGGGACGGCAGGCAGGCGACCTGGGCCCGGGCGAGGGCGCCGGCGACGTCGTCGGTGGGGCCGTGCCAGACGATCCCGTCGCGCGACCACTCGCGCAAAGTGGCTTCGGGAATCGCGCGGCGGTTCGAGGGATCGGGCGCGCCGTGGAGAGCGAGGTCGAGGTTCGCGCCCTCGGCCCGGGCGAGGCGGGCCGCTTCCACGGCCGTGTCGATGCCCTTCGACCACAGCATCCGGGCGGTGAGGGCGATCCGCAAAGGCGGCTGCGGCGGCAGGGCGCTCGGCATCCAGGCCTCCGGATCGATGCCGGCACCGCCGACCACCGCGACCGTCGGGCCGTCCGGATCGAGGCCGAGGAGCCGCGCGTCGTCCGGGTTCTCGAACAGGTAGCGGGTGCGGGCGGTCTCGAGCGGACCGCGGATCAGGAGCCGCAGGGCGGTGCGGGCGAGGCGCCCCGTCCGGTCCTGGCGGGCGCCGATCAGCCCGAGGCCGGTGAGCGCGTAGACCCGCGACGGGATGCCGGCGAGCAGGGCCGCCGTCCCGCCGATCAGGATGCCGCGCAGCGCGATGCAGTGGACGATGTCGGCCTTGAGCTCCTTCAGGATCCCCGCGAGCTGGCCTGCGGCGTAGCCCGCCGCCATCGGGTTGAGGCTCGACCGCTCGGCCTCGAGCGCCACCACCCGGGCGCCGGTGGCGGCGATGGCCTCGCGATGCGCGCGCACCCGGGTGACGACCGAGACGGCGTGGCCGGCCGCCACCGCGGCACGGGCCATCGGCAGGAAGTGCGAGGCGAAGAACCAGTCCTCGGTGACCACGAAGGCGACGTGCGGCCGTCGTCCCTCTCCGCCCGCGTCCTGTGGCTGCACCGTCGTCTCTCCCGCTCACGATCCCGCCCTCCCTACAGCCTGGCGCGGCGCCGGGATACCGCCGGGCCATACTCCGCGCCGGTAGGAACCGGGATGGGCTCGCGCCGGTTGAGGTCGACCGGAACCCGTGAGGTCGAAAAGCCCATGCTGTCGGATCCCGAGATGGCGGAATCGGCCGCCGAGGATCGCGTCGACACCCGCGACGCCGCCCGCGAGGCAGGCCTTCGCTACGTCAGCGACGAGGAGCCGGGTTACCGCCGCAAGCGCAACGGCCGCGGCTTCGCCTATGTCGACGGCACGGGCGCGAAGGTGCGCGACGCCAAGGCGCTGGCGCGGATCAGATCACTCGCGATCCCGCCGGCCTATACCGACGTGTGGATCTGCCGCCACGCCAACGGCCACATTCAGGCCACTGGGCGCGACGCCCGCGGCCGCAAGCAGTACCGCTACCACCCGGAGTTCCGCCAGGCCCGGGAGAGCACCAAGTTCGCCCACATGATGACCTTCGCCGAGGTGCTGCCGGGTCTCCGCGCGACGGTTCAAGAGCATATGGGCCGGCGCGGGCTGCCGCGCGAGAAGGTGCTGGCGACGGTGGTGCACCTGCTCGAGACCACCCTGATCCGGGTCGGCAACGACGATTACGCCAAGCAGAACAAGAGCTACGGCCTCACCACCCTGCGCGACCCGCACGTGACGATCGAGGGCAGGGAGCTGAGGTTCCGCTTCAAGGGCAAGAGCAACAAGGTCTGGGAGCTCGCGGTCCACGATCGCCGGGTGGCGAAGATCGTCAAGGCCTGCCAGGACCTGCCGGGCCAGGAGCTGTTCCAGTACCTCGACGAGGACGGCGCGCAGCGCGACGTGACCTCGGCCGACGTGAACGCGTACCTGCGCGAGATCACCGGCCGCGACATCACCGCCAAGGATTTTCGCACCTGGTCCGGCACGGTGCTGGCCGCCATGGCCCTGCGCGAGTTCGAGGCCTTCGACAGCGATGCCAAGGCCAAGCGCAACGTCCGGGAGGCGATCGAGCGGGTGGCCGAGCGGCTCGGCAACACGCCGACGATCTGCCGCAAGTGCTACATCCACCCGGAGATCCTGGGCTGCTACCTCGAGGGCGAGCTGCTGCTCCAGGTCAAGGACGAGGTCGAAGCGGCGTTGCGCGACGACATCGCGTCCTTGCGGCCGGAGGAGACGGCGGTGCTCGGCCTGCTCCGGGGCCGTCTCGCCAAGGTCGAGCAGGCGGCGAAGACCGCGGCCGGGTCCCTCAAGGGACGCGAGGCGGGGGCGGAGCCAGGCAAGAAGCGCTCGGTCAAGGAGGGATCCTCCCCGGGCGGATCGACGCGATCCGGCAAGGCGCGCTCCGATAAGTCGCGATCAGGCCGGACGGCGGCGCGCAAGGCAGCCTGATCCGGTCGATGCGGGGCGGTTCCAAGAGACCGTAGAGCAAGGGACCGTAGAGACGGTCCCGGAGGAGGACCGTCCGATCCCGCGTCGTCCCTCAATGGGGGACGACGCGGTGCGCCTCGTGGTTGATGCGCCGCAGCGGCCGGGCCTCGCCTTCGAGCACCGGCGCCAGGCCGATCTGCCGGGCGAGCTGCACGAGGTCCTTGAGCCGTCCGGTCTTGGTCTTGCGGCGCAGGTTGAGCCGGTGGGTCTCGACCGTGCGCACGCTCACCGTGAGGCGGCGCGCCACCTCCTTGTTGCTGAAGCCGGCGGAGAGGAAGCGCAGCACCTCGGCCTCCCGCGGGGTGAGCCCCAGGCTCTCGGCCACCGCTTCGGGGTCCTGGGTCTCGGTCTCGCCCTCGTGCAGCGGCAGGTCGTGGGCGAGCGCCAGGATCGTCGTGCAGATGTCGCGCGGCGCCGCGCAGCGGGCCACGAAGGCGTCGGCCCCCGCGGCCGCGTACCGGCCGATCTCGGCCGCGTCGGCGGCCTGGAACGCCACCAGGATCCGGACGTCCGGCGCCCGCTCGCGCAAGGACGCCACCGCCGCCGGATCGTATTCGGGCGCGAAGGCGAGGACGACGCAAGTCGAGCCGGACTCCCGCAGCTCCTCCTCGCCCACCGTCCGCAAGGTCGGGGTGTGTTCCAGCGTCGCCCGGAAGGCGGTGCCGAGATCCGACGGCTCGTTGATGATCAGAACCTTCACGGCGTCACTCATGCCGCTTGCCCTCCGTCCCAGCGCGATACAGGCGCGGTGCCTACGCAGGAGACTGATCAAGCTCCGTTCCACTTCGGCGGCGGCGGGCCGGTCCCGTCCGGTCGCGGGGCTTTGCAAGGGCGTTCCCGAGGGGAGAAGTGCCTAGGTAGACCGACTCCGCGGCAGGATGTCGCGAATCCCGGGGTTCGGGGCGCCGCGCGGGGCTGCGGCAGGGCCCGGGCGTCCGGTCCAGTTTGGAACGCGGGCCTCGGTACTTTCCCGCATTGGGTCAGGCCGGGACGGCCCGCTCCAGGAACAGGCTGACCGGGAGCGCGCGGTAGGGCGGGAACGGCCCGCGGGGCGTGAAGCCCGCCCGGCGGTAGAGCGCCCGGGCCTCCTCGTTGCGGATGCCCACTTCAAGCACGATCGTCCGGGCGCCGAGCCGCCGCGCCTGCGCCTCGGCCCCTTGCACGAGCGCGAGCCCGACGCCGCGCCCGCGCGCCTGCGCGGCGACGATCAGGCGCTTCAGCTCGACCATCCCGTCGCCGCGCTCGATCACCGCGCAGAGGCCGAAAGCCGTGCCGTCGCCGCGCGCGACGAGGAGGTGGGTTCCCGGTACCGCCAGGCTCTCGGGCGCGATCGGGCGGCGCGGCGCGTCCGGATAGAGCCGCGCCGCCACGGCATCCGCCAACGACAGCAGCGCCGACACGTCGTCCTGCAGGGGTGTCTCGACCCGGATGGTCACGGCCGCCTTCATGACGGAAGGGTAGCCGAGTCCGGCCGCGGCCGGAACGGTCCGATTGTCCGATCAGCCGGGCTCCCCGACCTTCAGCACGGTCTGGCGGAACGGGCCGCCCTGCGCCGCCGCGTGGGCGACCGCCGCATTCGCCTCCTCGAGCGCGAACGCCGTCACGGCGTACTCCTCCAGGCGCAGCAGCCCGGCGCGGACGAGCCCGGCCATCCGCCCGACTGCGTCCGGCGGGTACATCCATTTCCCTCGCACCGTGACGTCGTTGCGCATGATCCACGGATAGGGCAGCGCCAGGTCGTCCCCGCCGAGCATCCCGACGCCGCCCATCAGCACCACCCGCCCGTAGGGGCGCACGCTCATCACCGCCGCCCGCGCCACCGTCGCGGCGGCCGAGGGCGGCAGGATGTCGAGCACGCAATCGATCGGGCCGGGCGCCGCTTCCATCATGCGGGCGCGGTCCGCCGCCTCGTCGCCGGTCAGCGTCACCGGGCGGATCCGGGCGCCGAAGCGCCGGACGAGATCGGCGAGGACCCGCTCGTTGCGGCCCGGGGCGACCACGCAGGCCGCCCCCATGGCGAGGCCGGCCGCGACGGCGGCGCTGCCGAAATGGCCGGTCGCGCCGCTCACCAGCAGGGTCTCGCCGGCCCGGAGGTTCGCCGCCAGGAGGCCGCCATAGGGAACCAGCAGGGTGTTGAGCGCGCACCAATGCCCGGCCTGCGCCTCGGCGATCGGACCGATGCGGATCGCGTTCTCGGTCGGCACCCGCACCCGCTCGGCGAAGGCGCCGTCCCGGTGGTAGGCCTGGAGCCTCTGCCCGCCCTCGCCCCGGGCGCTCCAGCCCTGGAGCACGATGTCCGGCATGGCGGCGTCGTCGCGCGAGCGCACGGTCGGGTCGCAGAACACCCAGTCGCCGACCGCGAGCTTCGTCGCGTCGGGACCGATCGCGCGCACCCGGCCGACCGCCCCGCAGCCGGGAATGACCGGCGCCGGCAGCAGGTAGCGGCGCGCGCCGGACAGGACCTCGCCGGTATAGGGCAGCACCGGGGCGGCCGCGACGTCGACGATCACCTCGCCCGTCCCGATCACCGGGTCCGGCACCTCCTCGACGACCAGCGGCGACCCGAACGCCTTGAGCACGGCAGCCTTCATCTCTTCGCCTCCTCTATCGGATGCGCGGAGGATGGCGCCTGGGACGGGGGCTGGAAGGCCTGGTATTATCCTGGGATCGAGGAGACCCACCGTCGCACGGGAGGTACGGGTGAGCGATCCCCGGCAGAAGGCGTTCGGCGACTTCCTGCGCTCGCGCCGCGAGCAGCTCGATCCGGCCCGCCTGGCGATCCCGTCCCTGCGGCGGCGGCGGACCCCGGGGCTGCGCCGCGAGGAGGTCGCCGAGCGGGCCGGTATCGGCATCGACTGGTACGTGCGCCTGGAGCAGGGACGCGACGTCGGCCCGTCGGCCGCCACGATCGACGCCCTCGCCCGGGCTTTGTGCCTGAGCGAGGCCGAGCACGCGCATCTGCGCGCCCTCGCCCGCCGCGGCCGGCCGTCGGCCTTCATGCGCGAGGCGGTGCCGCCGACGATCGCCCGCCTCGTCCGCGACCTGCCGCAGCCGGCCTACGTCACCGGCCGGCGCTGGGATCTGCTGGCCTGGAACCGAGCCGCCGCGGACCTGTTCGGCTTCGACGACCTCGCCGAGGGGGAGCGCAACATCCTCCACTTCGTCCTGACCGACGCCCGGGCGCGGGCCCTGTTCGGGCCGGCCTGGGCGCAGGAGGCGCAGCGCATGGTGGCGCAGTTCCGCGCCGTCCACGACCTCTCGGCGGCCGACCCGGCCTTCCTCGATCTCCTCGGCCGCCTCACCGAGGGCTGCCCGCTCTTCCCCGGGTGGTGGGGCGCGCACGAGGTGCGCGGCGGGGGCGGCGGGTGCAAGGTGCTGCACCATCCGGAGCGCGGCCGGCTCGTCTTCGACTACGCGACCTTCCAGGCGACCGGCGATCCCGCGCTCAAGCTCGCGATCTACGGGGCTGCGGAGTCCTGAGGTGATGCAGCCCCGAGGCTAACCCGCCCGCGCCAGGATCAGGTCGGTGGCGGCCGAGACGACCCGGTTGCGGCCCGTGCTCTTGGCCTCGTAGAGGGCGATGTCGGCGCGTTTGAGCAGGCCGCCGACGGTCTCGCCCTCGGACCAGGTGCTGACGCCGAAGCTCGCGGTGAGCTGCACCGGGCCGCGCTGTCCCTTGAAGCGCAGCTGCGTGCAGCGCAGCCGCAGGCGCCCGGCGGCGGCCTCGGCCTCCTCCAGGGTGCGCCCGGGGAGCGCCAGGGCGAATTCCTCGCCGCCGATGCGCCCGGCGATGCCGCCGGCCTCGGTCAGCAGCTCGCCGGCGACGCCCCGGATCGCCGTGTCGCCGACATCGTGGCCGTGCTGGTCGTTGATGGCCTTGAAGTGGTCGATGTCGACGAGGATCATCGACAGCCGTCCGTGGGCGCCGGCCCGGTCGGCGACGTCGCCGACCCGCTGCAGGAAGGCGCGGCGGTTGAGGAGCCCGGTCAGCGAATCGGCCTCGGCCAGCCGGATCAGCTCGCGCTGCATCCCGGTCATCCGCTCGGCCGCCCGCAGGCGGGCATAGAGCTCCTCCGGGCCCGGCGGCTTGTCGATGAAGTCGTCCGAGCCGCTGTCCAGCGCCTCCGCCAGGTTGCGGGCGTTGCGGGCCGACGACATGGTGATGATGTAGAGCGGCCGGTGCGCATCCGCGAGGAGCCGGGCCGACCAGCACAGTTCGAGGCCGCTCAGGGGCCGGACCTCGAGGCTGGTGATCATCGCGGTGACCGACGCGTTGTCGGTGATGAAATCGAGGGCTTCGCGCGAATCCGTGAACGTGTCCACACTGTGCCCGCGGGGGGTCAGGAGCCCGCTGATGACCTTGAGCACCACCCGGCTCGGATCGACGACGACGATGTGCATGGCGCCCCCCGGCAGGAGGACCAACTCCCGCTTCCCGCGACGAGGTTGCGCGCGAAGGTTTAACGCCGCCTCAAGGCGCGGCGCGCTTCCGCGGAGCTTACGGTGATGCCGGAGAAGACCGTGCCGACCACGCCGGACGGGCGCTACATCGTGGTGCGCGGGCGGCTCTGGCGCCGCTCCGATCCGGGCCTGCCGAAGGCCCGGCGCGAGGCCCTGGTGCAGGACCTGATGCGGGCCCGCCGGGCCGTGCGCGCGGCGAAAGGGGAGGGCGGGGCTGCGCTCGCCGCGGCGCGCGCGGCGGTCGACGCGGCCAAGCACGGCCTGGGCGAGCGCGGCCCGCCCTGGTGGACCGACGGGGCGCCGGACTTCAACCGGCACCTCGCCCGCAACACGCCGTATGCCGAGTGGTTCGCCGGGCTGGAGGAGGGATGATCAGGCGGAACCCGATACGATCGTTCCCGACGACGGCCTCACCCTCCGCGTCATCCCGGGTTCTCGCCTGCGGCGAGCCCCGGGATGTTGGGGTGGACGGCCCCCGCCGGCATCATAAGTGCCAGGTTGAGGTCGTCTGACACCCAACCGAGGAGACCGTCCGTGACGCAGATTAGCATCATCGGCCTGGACATCGCCAAGTCCGTCTTCCAGTTCGAGGCCCAGGACGCGCAGGGCGCCGTGGTGAGCACCGAGCGCGTCTCGCGCGACAAGCTGCTGCCGGCGCTCAAGAAGATCCCCGCCACCATCGTGGCGATGGAGGCCTGCGCCACCGCCCATCACTGGGCGCGCCAGATCCGGGCTCTGGGCCACGAGGTGCG